>JAYRLJ010000030.1:0-16508 GCA_041905305.1 Hylemonella sp.
GCATGAAGGCACCGGTAAATACCGTGTTATTGGTCACCACGAAGCCGCGCCGGGTGATCACTGCCAGACGAGTGCTTTCACGCAGCGAGTAGCTGTCCGGAATGCGGTACTGTTCGATGCGACCATCGGGATAAAGAATCGGCAGAAAATCTTCCCTCGGTGAAACCTTTCCGCCTGAACGCAACTGCGCCAGCAGATACACGCCGGCCCAGTCGTTCCACCAGGCGCCCTGCACCTCCCGCTGCGGCAGGTCCAGCGTCTGTCGCGTGCCGTCGGGCCGCATCAGGATGGCCGGCGCCTTGGGATCGGCGGCCTGTCCCTTGCGCGAGGTCGCCACGACGCCGTCGGCCACCCGCAGCTGGTAGACCCAGTAGTCAGTCACCTCGGGCTGGCGCGGGCCGTCGAAAATCTGGCAGGTGAACTTATCCTGATGCCGGGGCGGATCGCCCGGGCGCCAGCCGCGCTTTTCCACTTCGCTGCCGTATACGCCAGCCTTGAAAAAGGCCTCCGGCTTGCCGGTCGTCGGGTTGGGAACCTTCCAGAAATACAAGACGTAGCCGCGGTAGGCGCAATGCAGCTTGCCTTCGCCCAGGTCCTTGATGTCGCCGGTGCGCGTGTCCCACACCACCACGCGGCCCGGTGCCTCGTGCGATTTCCTGTCGGCATGGAACAAGGCATCTTGCAGCCGCGGCTCGCCCGGCTTGAGCGCGGAGAAGATCACCTGGTCGGCATCGATCCACTCCAGCTTGGTGTCCTCATCCACCCGCACTTCCACCCCGCTGTCCTTGACCGCAAAGGGGTATTCGCGCGTTGGGAACGTGCCCTCGAAGACAAAGTCGAAGGCCTGCGCGGCCGTGCTCAGCGCACCCAGCGCCATGAGCCACAAAGCGGCACGAGGCCGCCAACGTCTTGTCTGCATCCACTCCCCCCTTGCCGTCTGCTGCGGCCTGTGAGTCATCTGCCCGTCGCCGGGAGTGACCCGCTCAAACTTGCGCTTCGATCCGTACCGGAATGCCGGCCTCAGCCATGCGGGCCTTGGCCTGGGCGATGGTGTATTCGCCGTAATGGAAGATGCTGGCGGCCAGCACGGCATCGGCGCCGCCGACCTTGATGCCGTCGACCAGGTGGTCCAGGTTGCCGACGCCGCCGGAGGCGATCACCGGCACGCTCACCGCGTCGCTCACGGCGCGGGTCAGCGCGAGGTCGAAGCCGGATTTGGTGCCGTCACGGTCCATGCTGGTGAGCAGGATCTCGCCAGCGCCGTAGTCGGCCATCTGGCGCGCCCAGGCCACGGCGTCCAAGCCGGTGTTCTTGCGCCCGCCGTGGCTGTAGACGTCCCAGCCTTCACCGCGCGCGAGCACGTCGTCACCATAACGGCGCTTGGCGTCGATGGCCACCACGATGCACTGCGCGCCGTACTTGGCCGAGGCGTCGCGGATGACCTGCGGGTTGGCAATGGCCGCCGAGTTGAAGCTGGTCTTGTCAGCCCCGGCGTTGAGCAGGCGGCGCACGTCTTCCACGGTGCGCACGCCACCACCGACCGTGAGCGGAATGAACACCTGCGAGGCCACCGCCTCGATGATGTGCAGGATCAGGTCACGGCCGTCGCTGGTGGCGGTGATGTCGAGAAAGGTGAGCTCGTCGGCGCCCTGCTCGTTGTAGCGCGCGGCGATTTCCACCGGGTCGCCGGCATCACGCAGTTCGACGAAGTTGACACCCTTGACGACGCGACCACCGGTGACGTCCAGGCAGGGAATGATGCGTTTAGCCAGCATGATTGCTTTCAGAAAGAGTCAACGGCTGGTTTTGCCGCCGGGCCGCCCCAAGGCAAAATGCGGCCCCCTCGGGGGGCAGGGAGCCACACGCAGTGGGCGACCGTGGGGGCCATGTCAGCCGGACAGCTCGTCGGCCCGCACTTGCGCGGCTTCGAAGTCCAGGTCGCCGGTGTAGATGGCCCGGCCGCAGATTACGCCTTCGATGCCTTCGTCCTCGACGGCGCACAGCGCCTCGATGTCGGCCATATTGCTCAGGCCGCCGGAAGCGATGACCGGGATGGTCAGCGCCTGCGCCAGCCGCACCGTGGCCTCGATGTTGATGCCGGAGAGCATGCCGTCGCGGCCGATGTCGGTGTAGATGATGGACTCGACGCCGTAGTCCTCGAACTTCTTGCCGAGATCGACGACCTCGTGTTTGGTCAGCTTGCTCCAGCCGTCGGTGGCGACCTTGCCGTCCTTGGCGTCGAGGCCAACGATGATGTGGCCGCCGAAGGCGGTGCAGGCGTCCTGCAGGAAGCCGGGGTTCTTGACGGCCGCGGTGCCGATGATGACGTAGCGGAGGCCGGCGTCGAGGTAACGCTCGATGGTGTCGAGGTCGCGGATGCCGCCGCCGAGCTGCACGTCCACCTCGCTGCCGACTTCCTTCAGGATGCTGCGGATGGCCTGCTCGTTCTTCGGCTGGCCGGCAAAGGCGCCATTGAGGTCCACCAGGTGCAGGCGACGCGCGCCTTTGTCAACCCAGTTGCGCGCCATCTGCGCCGGGTCTTCCCCGAAGGTGGTGGACTGGTCCATGTCGCCCTGCTTCAGGCGCACGCAATGACCGTCTTTCAAATCAATGGCAGGGATTAAAAGCATGATGCTTTGGAAATGAAGTGGCTTTCAGGTGTTCCGCCGGAACGGGGTAGGCTGGAATCAGGGATTCCAGTGCAGGAAGTTGCGATAAAGGGCCAAGCCGTGGGCTGCACTTTTCTCGGGGTGGAATTGGGTCGCGAAAATATTATCGCGCGCAATCGCCGAGGTGAAGCGGCCGCCGTAATCGGTCTCGCCCGCGCTGTGGCGTGCAGCCGACGGTCGGGCATAGAAGCTGTGCACGAAATAGAAGTAGCTGCCGTCCGGCACCTCGCCCCATACCGGGTGGCGGCCCTCGCCGTGGTCCAGCTGCCAGACCTGGTTCCAACCCATCTGTGGCACCTTGTAGCGGCTGCCATCGGGCTGCGTGCGGCCGGCCAGCTCGAACTTGATGACCTCGCCATGGATCAGGCCCAGGCCCGGCGTGTCGCCCTCGGCGCTGTGATCCAGCATCATCTGCATGCCGACGCAGACGCCAAACAAGGGCTTGTTCGCCGCGGCTTCCAGCACCGCATCGCGCAGGCCGGAGTCGCGCAGCTCGCGCATGCAGTCGGGCATGGCGCCCTGCCCTGGCAGCACCACGCGTTCGGCGGCGCGCACTTCGTCGGGGCGCGAGGTGATGAGCACATGCCAGCCGGTGCCGGCCGCCGCAGCCTGCACCGCCTGCGACACCGAGCGCAGGTTACCCATGCCGTAGTCGACCACGGCGACGGTCTTGACCGGAAGTCCGGAAGTCATGACGTCAGAGCGAGCCTTTGGTCGAAGGAATGGTACCCACCGCGCGCGGATCGATCTCCAGCGCAGCGCGCAGCGCACGGCCAAAGGCCTTGAACACGGTCTCGGCCTGGTGGTGCGCGTTCTCGCCCTTGAGGTTGTCGATGTGCAGCGTGATGAAGGCGTGGTTCACGAAGCCCTGGAAGAACTCGTAGGCCAACTGGCTGTCGAAGGTGCCGATCATGCCGCTCTTGAACGGCACGTGCATGACCAGGCCCGGGCGGCCGGAAAAGTCGACCACCACGCGCGACAGCGCCTCGTCCAGCGGCACGTAAGCGTGGCCGTAGCGGCGGATGCCTTTCTTGTCGCCCACGGCCTTGGCCACCGCCTGGCCGAGCGTGATGCCCACGTCTTCCACCGTGTGGTGGCCGTCGATGTGCAGGTCGCCCTGGGCCTGGATATCGAGGTCGATCAGGCCGTGGCGTGCGATCTGGTCCAGCATGTGGTCGAAGAAACCGATGCCGGTGGACAGGCGCGACACGCCCGTGCCGTCGAGGTTGACCTTGACGGTGATCTGCGTCTCGGCGGTGTTGCGCGAGACTTCTGCAATGCGTGGTGTGCTCATAGTGATTCTTTCAGCGCCGCCAGCATCAGCCGGTTTTCATCCGGCGTACCGACGGTCAGGCGCAGGCAGTTGGCCAGCAAGGGGTGCAGCTTGGAGACGTTCTTCACCAGCACCTTGCGCGCCTTCATGCCCTCGAAGGCCCGGGCCGCATCGGGCACTCGCACCAGGATCATGTTGGCCTCGCTGTTCCAGGCCCGCACCCCGGGCAGGGCCGACAACGCTTCCAAAATAATAGCACGCTGCGCTTTGATCTCAAGGGCCTGGGCCGCAAAAACATCGGCATGCTCGAGCGCAAACAGGGCGCACTCGTAGTTCAGCACGCTGACGTTGTAGGGTGGGCGCACCTTGTCGATCTCGGCGATCAGCGCGGCCGGCCCGATCATGTAGCCCAGCCGCACGCCGGCCAAACCGAACTTGGAGAGGGTGCGCATCAGCAGCACATGGCCGTGCGCGGCCGGATCGGCGCGCATGCGGTCGAGCCAGGTGCGCGCAGCGAAGGGTTGGTAGGCCTCGTCCAGCACCACCAGACCGCCTTGCTCGCGCACGGCCGCGATGATCTTGCTGATCACCGCCGCGTCCCACAGGTTGCCGGTCGGGTTGTTCGGGTAGGCGATGTAGGTGATGGTCGGTTTGTGCTGGCGGATGGCCGCCAGCATGGCCGCCTCATCGAGCTCGAAGTCGGGCGTGAGCGGCACACCGTGGAAAGCCAGCCCCTGCAGCTGCGCGCTCATGGCGTACATGACGAAGCCGGGCAGCGGCGCCAGGATGGATGCGCCTGGCACGTCGCAGGCCATGGCCAAGAGCGAGATCAGTTCGTCCGAACCGTTGCCCAGCATGAGGTCGCAGCCCGCGGGCATGTCAGTGTAACGTGCCAGCGCGGCGCGCAGGTCATTGACGCGGCCATCCGGGTAGCGGTTCAGCGCCAGCTTGCCCAAGCGCTGACCCAATTCGGCCTGCAGTGCCGGCGGCAGGCCGTAGGGGTTCTCCATGGCGTCGAGCTTGACCATGCCGGCCGATTCCTGCACAGCGTAGGCGTGCATGCCCTGCACGTCCTGGCGGATCAGCTGCTGCAGCTTCGGGTCGAGGGTGCTCATCGCTTGCCTTCCTTCAGTCGCATTTCCGCCGCGCGGGCATGGGCTTGCAGGCCCTCGCCGTGCGCCAGTACGGAGGCGATCTGCCCCAGCGTCTGCGCGCCAGCCTCGCTGACCTCGATCAGGCTGGAGCGCTTCTGGAAGTCGTACACACCGAGCGGCGAGGAAAAGCGTGCCGTGCCGCTGGTGGGCAGCACGTGGTTGGGACCGGCGCAGTAGTCGCCCAGGGACTCGCTGGTGTAGGCGCCCAGGAAGATGGCGCCCGCATGCTTGAGCAAGGGCTCCCATTTCTGCGGCTCGCGGCTGGAGACCTCCAGGTGTTCGGGGGCGATGCGGTTGGAAATGGCACAGGCCTCTTCCATGCTGCGGGTGTGGATCAGTGCACCGCGGCCAGTGAGCGATTTGGCAATGATCTCGGCGCGTGGCATCTGCGGCAGCAGGCGGTCGATCTCGCGCTGCACCGCGTCGAGGTAGGCGGCATCCGGGCACAGCAAGATGCTCTGCGCCAGCTCGTCGTGCTCGGCCTGGCTGAACAGGTCCATGGCCACCCAGTCGGGGGGCGTCGTGCCGTCGGCCAGCACCAGGATCTCGCTCGGGCCGGCGATCATGTCGATGCCCACCTGGCCGAAGACGCGCCGCTTGGCACTGGCGACATAGGCGTTGCCCGGGCCGGTGATCTTGTCGACACCCGGCACGGTGGCCGTGCCATAGGCCAGCGCTGCCACAGCCTGCGCGCCACCAATGGTGAAGGCACGCGTGACGCCCGCCACATAAGCGGCCGCCAGCACAAGCGGGTTTTTTTCGCCTCTGGGGGTAGGCACCACCATGATGATCTCGCCCACGCCGGCCACATGGGCTGGAATGGCGTTCATCAGTACCGACGACGGATAAGCCGCCTTGCCGCCAGGCACGTAGATGCCGACGCGGTCCAGCGGCGTGACCTTCTGCCCGAGCAGCGTACCGTCGGCATCGCGGTAGCCCCAGCTCTCGCCGGAGGCCTTCTTCTGCGCCTCGTGGTAACTGCGCACGCGCTGTGCGGCAGCCTGCAGGGCCTCGCGTTGCACTACGGGCAGGGCGTCGAAAGCAGCCTTGAGTTCAGCCTGCGTCAGCTCCAGTTCCTTGAGCACGGCCGCCTGCACGCCGTCAAAGCGTGCGGTGTACTCCAGCACAGCCGCGTCACCACGCTGCCGCACATCGGCCAGGATCTCCGCCACACGCTGCTCGATCGCCGCGTCGGTCTCGCCCGACCAGTGCAGGCGCGCCTGGAATTTGGCCTCGAAATCGGCTTCTAACGTTGACAGGCGGGCGGGTGCAGCTATCAAATTCATAGTACTCACTTCGACCCCACGGCGCCGGCGAAGGCGTCGATGATGCGACGGATCGGTTCGCGATTGAGCTTGAGCGCAGCCTGGTTCACTACCAAGCGTGAACTGATGTCCATGATGTGCTCGACCTCGACCAGATGGTTGGCCTTGAGCGTGTTGCCGGTGGACACTAGGTCGACGATGGCATCAGCCAGCCCGGTCAGCGGGGCCAGCTCCATGCTGCCGTAGAGCTTGATCAGGTCCACGTGCACGCCCTTGGCCGCGAAGAATTCGCGCGCAATCGCCACGTATTTGGTGGCCACCGTCAGGCGCGAACCCTGGCGCACAGCGGCGGCGTAGTCGTAACCCTCACGCACCGCCACGCTGATGCGGCACTTGGCGATCTGCAGGTCGAGCGGCTGGTACAACCCGTCGCTGCCATGCTCCAACAGCGTGTCCAGGCCGGTGATGCCCAGATCGGCCCCGCCATACTGCACATAGGTCGGCACGTCGGTAGCACGCACCAGCACCACGCGCACATCCGGCTGGTTGGTGGCCAGGATGAGCTTGCGGGTCTTCTCGGGATCGTCCAGCACCTCAATGCCAGCCGCCTTCAGCAGCGGCACGGTTTCGTCGAAGATGCGTCCCTTGGAAAGTGCGAGCGTGATCATGGTTTCATTGTCTCATTTGACACGCTCGATATCGGCACCGATGGCGGCCAACTTGGCTTCCATGCGGTCGTAACCTCTATCGAGGTGATAGATGCGATCTACCAGCGTCTCGCCCTCGGCCACCAGACCGGCAATCACCAGACTGGCCGAGGCCCGCAGGTCCGTGGCCATGACGGTGGCGCCCGACAGGCGCGGCACGCCCTCCACCACCGCCACATTGCCGTCGATCTGGATGTTGGCGCCCAGGCGTACCAGCTCGTTGACGTGCATGTAGCGGTTCTCGAAGATGGTCTCGGTCACCTTGGCCGTGCCCTGCGCCACGCAGTTGAGCGCCATGAACTGGGCCTGCATGTCGGTCGGGAAACCGGGGTACTCGGTGGTGCGGAAACTCTGCGCCTTCAACCGCCCCTGCGACTGGATGCGGATGCCGTCCGACAAGGCAGTCACGGCGGCACCCGCCGCCTGCAGCTTCTCGATCACCGCATCCAGATGATCGGCCCGGCCGTGCTTGAGCACCACGTCGCCACCGGCGGCCGCAACGGCACACAAAAAGGTGCCGGTCTCAATGCGGTCGGCCACCACCTGATGCTCGCAGCCGTGCAGCGCCTCGACACCCTGGATGCGGATGCGGCTGGTGCCGTGGCCCTCGATCTTCGCGCCCATCTTGATCAGCATTTCCGCCAGATCCGGAATCTCCGGCTCCTGCGCCGCGTTTTCCAGCACGGTCTCGCCCTCGGCCAGGCAGGCCGCCATGAGGAAGTTCTCGGTCCCGGTCACGGTCACCATGTCGGTGGTGATGCGCGCGCCTTTGAGGCGTGTCTGCCCTTGCGGCAGGCGCGCCATGATGTAGCCATGCTCGACCGAGATCTCGGCGCCCATGGCCTGCAGCCCCTTGATGTGCTGGTCCACCGGGCGCGAGCCGATGGCACAACCGCCCGGTAGCGACACACGCGCCTGGCCGAAGCGCGCCAGCAGCGGCCCCAGCGCCAGCACCGAAGCGCGCATGGTCTTGACCAGCTCGTAGGGCGCCTCGGGTTTTTCCAGCCGGGATGCGTCAAGCCGCACCGTGCCGTCGGCCTCGCGCTCGGCGACCACCCCCATGTTGCGGATCAGCTTGAGCATGGTGGCCACGTCCTGCAGCTGCGGCACGTTGCGCAGCGTCACCGGCTGCGCCGTCAGCAGCGCGGCACACAGCTCAGGCAAGGCGGCGTTCTTGGCGCCGGAAATCAGCACCTCGCCGTGCAGCGTACGGCCGCCGCGGATGAGCAATTTATCCATGAGGGATCACTTCGGTTGCGCCGCCCATTCGGCCGGCGTGTAAGTCTTCATCGACAGGGCATGCACCTCGTCGGTGTGCATCTTCTGGCCCAGCGTGGCGTAGACGCGCTGGTGGCGCTGGATGGCGCGCTTGCCCTCGAATTCACGTGAGACGATGGTGGCATACCAGTGGCGGCCGTCGCCGGTGAGCTCGATGTACTCACAGGCCAGGCCGGCCGCGATGAGGGATTGGAGTTGGTCTGCGGTCATGATGAAGAACGTCCGTATCAGCCACGGATCTTGTAGCCGGCGCGCAGCAGGTGCACCGCCAGGCCGCCGACGGCCAGCAGCGCCGTGCCGACGATGCCCAGGCTGAGCCAGGGCGAGACGTCGCTGACACCGAAGAAGCCGTAGCGGAAGCCGTCAATCATGTAGAAGAAAGGATTCAGGTGGCTCACGCCCTGCCAGAACGCCGGCAGCGAATGGATGGAATAGAACACGCCGCTGAGGAAGGTCATGGGCATGATGATGAAGTTCTGGAAGGCCGCCAGCTGGTCGAATTTTTCCGCCCACAGGCCGGCAATCAGACCCAGCGAGCCCAGCAACGCCGCCCCGGCGACGGCAAACACCACGATCCACAGCGGAGCCGTCAGGCTCAGATCCGTGAACCAGACCGTCACCAGCAGCACACCCGAGCCGACCACCAGCCCGCGCAGCACCGAGGAGCCGACATAGGCCAGGTACCAGGCCCAGTGCGACAGCGGGGTGAGCAGCAGAAAGACCAGGTTGCCCATGATCTTGCTCTGGATCAGCGAGGACGAGCTGTTGGCAAAGGCGTTCTGCAGAACGCTCATCATCACCAGCCCCGGAATCAGGAAGGCGGTGTAGCTGATGCGGTCGTAGACCTTGACGTGGTCTTCCAGCACGTGGCCGAAGATCAGCAGGTAGAGCACGGCCGTCAACACCGGCGCGGCGATCGTCTGGAAACTGACCTTCCAGAAGCGCAGCACCTCTTTGTAAAGCAGGGTCTGCCAGCCCGTCATTTTCGGCTCCCCATCACGGCGAGGAACACGTCCTCCAGGTCCGCCTTGGTGATCTCGACATCGTCGACGATGACGCCGGCCTCGCGCACTGCGCCGAGGTAGCCCTCGATCTCCCGTGCATCGTGGGCCGGGAACTGCACGATGCGCCCGGTCACACGCGCCTGCGCGGCCAGGTCGGCCGGCAGCTCACCGTCGATCTTCAGGCGCAGCACGTGGCTGGACGCGGCCTTGAGTAGTTCGCTGGTGCGCTCCAGCGCCACCACCCGGCCGGACTTGAGCATGGCGATGCGGCCGCACAAGGCTTCCGCCTCTTCCAGGTAATGGGTGGTCAGCAACACCGTGTGGCCTTGCTTGTTCAGGCGCGAGATGAAGGCCCACAGGGTCTGGCGCAGCTCCACGTCGACGCCGGCCGTGGGCTCGTCGAGCACGATCACCGGCGGCTTGTGCACCAGCGCCTGCGCCACCAGCACGCGGCGCTTCATGCCACCCGAGAGCTGGCGCATGTTGGCATTGGCCTTGTCGGCCAGCCCCAGGCTTTCGAGCAGTTCGTCGATCCAGGCCTCGTTGTTCTTGACGCCGAAGTAGCCGGACTGGATGCGCAGCGTTTCGCGCACGTTGAAGAAGGGATCGAACACCAGCTCCTGCGGCACCACGCCCAGCTGCTGCCGCGCCTGGGCGTAATCAGCCTGGACGTCACGTCCCAGCACCTGAACCCGCCCCTGGTTGGCGCGCGTCAGGCCGGCGAGGATGCTGATCAGGGTGGTCTTGCCGGCCCCATTGGGTCCGAGCAGACCGAAGAATTCGCCCTCTTCGATATCGAGGCTGACATCGTCTAGGGCGAGGAAGGTGGCGCCCTTGGGCCCCCGCGGGGCCGCATAGGCCTTGGAGACGGACTGGAAGGAGATGGCTGGCATGGTGGGAGTCCGCTATTTTAAGCGGACGGGCCGCCGGGCCGCGCCCGTGGGGTCAGGCTGCCGGCAGCAGGCCGGCGATGCCATACAGGGCAGCCAGATCGGCCAGGCGCGGCGTCAGGCCGCGCACCGCGAACTGCTTGCCGACCGCCAGGCACTCGCGCCGGAACTCCAGCAGCACGGCCAGCGCGGCCGAGTCAAAACGCTGCAGCGCACTGGCATCCACCGTTACCGCGGCACCGCCATGGCTGCGCAGGCCTTGCAGCAGCATCTGCAGGCAAGCGCGGGCCTGGGCGTGGGTCAGTTCGGACGGCAGCAGCAGCACGGTCTTCAGCCCTTTTTGGCGTTGGCCTTGTTGCGCTCGCTCAGGGTGGCGATGAGGCCGTCAATGCCCTTGGCACTGATCTCCTGCGCAAACTGGCTGCGGTAGGTCTCCACCAGCCACACACCCAGCACGTTCAGGTTGTAGATCTTCCAGCCCAGGCCCTCGCCCGGGGTTTTCTCCAGCCGGTAGTCCAGCTGGATCGGATCACCACGGCCGCGCACCTCGGTGCGCACCACGACTTCCTTGTCCTCCGGCGCCGCGCGCATGGGCTTGAGCACGATGGTCTGGTCGGTCACCTGCTGCAAGGCGCCGGCGTAAGTGCGCACCAGCAAGGTCTTGAACTCATCCTGCAGGCGCTTCTTTTGCTCGGGCGTGGCCTGGCGCCAGCCGGGGCCGACGGCCGAGGCCGTCATGCGCTGGAAGTTGACGTTCGGCATGATCTTGGCATCGACCAGCGTCATGATGCGGTTCATGTCGCCCGCCTGGATGGCCTTGTCGGAGCGGATGGTGTCCAGCACCTCGGTGGACAGGCGCTTGACCATGGCGTCGGGCGCCTCGTCGGCGGCGGCCTGCGCCGGCCAGACGGCCAGGGCCGCCGCGCTGCACAGCCACGCGGCCAGAAGACGGTTCAGAAAACGACGTTGCATGTTGGCTCTTTCATTCATCACAGATTCTCCCGGCGCCCGTGACCACGGTCCGGCCGCACCGGACTCCACGCGAGCACCGACTATTCAGCCGGCGTCTCCGGCTCCGGCGCTTCCTCTGGCGGATTGCCGTCGTACACGGCGTTGCGTCGCCGCGCCAGGTGCGCATCCCGCAGGAAAGTGTACTTGTCGAGCGCCACTTCCTCCAGCACCTCACCGGCCTTGAGCAACTGGGCACGGTTGTCGACGAGGCGCAAGGTCCAGAGCGTGTTGCGCACCGGAATATCCTCGACCTTGGTTACCGGATCGCCCACTGTCTTGTCCACCGGCAGGGCGACGGTGTCGCGCAGGGTGGAGGGGCCGAAGAACGGAAGCACCACATAAGGACCGGCGCCGACGCCCCAGCGCCCGAGCGTCTGGCCGAAATCCTCCGGTTGCCGGTCGATCTGCATTTCGGTTGCGACATCCAGAATGCCGGCCAGGCCAATGGTGGTATTGACGCCAAAGCGCACCAGGTTGTTGGCCGCTGCCTCACCCTTGAGCTGCAGCACGCTGTTGACGAAAGACCAGAGGTCCTCAATGTTGCGGAAGAAGTTGCCCACCCCGCGCCGCACCAACTCAGGCGTCACGGTCTGGTAACCCGTCGCCACCGGCTTGAGCACCGCTTCGTCCAGGGCTTCGTTGAACTGGAACATGCTGCGGTTGAAAGGCTCCAGCGGGTCTTTCGGGTTGGCATTCGGCCCGGTAGCGCAGCCTGCCAGCAGCGCGCCGCCCAGCAGCAAACTGGCACCGATCAGACGCCTGAGCCCGCCGGCCGCCGACGGGACTGTCTTGCCGACTTCATTCATTTCTTGCCTGCGCTATCCGTCTTGCCTTCGGCCGACTTGCTGTAGAGAAACTGACCAATCAGATTCTCCAGCACCACGGCCGACTGTGTGCTGCTGATCACATCACCGCCAGCCAACGTTTTCTCCTCGGCGCCGGCTTCGATGCCCACGTACTGATCCCCCAGCAGACCGCTGGTCAGAATCTTGAGCGAGCTGTCTTTCGGGAACTGGTAGCGGCTCTCCAAGGCCAGTTGCACTTTGGCCTGGAAAGTCTTGTCATCAAAGGTGATCGACTCGACACGTCCCACCACCACGCCGCCGCTTTTGACCGGGGACTTCGGCTTGAGGCCGCCAATGTTGTCAAAGCGCGCTTCCACCCGGTAGGTCGACTGGAAACTCAGGTTCAGCAGGTTGGCCGACTGCAGCGCGAGGAACAGAATGGCCGCGCCCCCGATGAGGACGAACAGGCCTACCCAGACATCATTTTTTGAGCGTTGCATCTTGATTCATCGGGATCAACCCACCTCGCCGCGTGCGTGGCCTGATCCACAAAGCTCCTGTCAAATTCAAATCGAAAACATCATCGCGGTCAGGATGAAGTCCAGCCCCAGCACCGCCAGCGAAGCCATCACCACCGTACGCGTTGTGGCGCGCGACACACCTTCGGGTGTGGCCTGCGCTTCATAGCCCTGCAGCAGTGCCACAAAGCTGACCGTGAAACCGAACACGATGCTCTTGACGACGCCATTGCCCACGTCCTGCCAGACATCCACCCCGCCCTGCATGCGGCTCCAGAAGGCGCCGGGATCGACACCGATCATGACCACACCCACCAGCCAGCCGCCCATGACGCCCACCGCACTGAACACGGCAGCCAGCAGAGGCATGGTGATCACGCCGCCCCAGAAACGCGGCGCCAGGATGCGGCGAATCGGGTCGACCGCCATCATCTCCATCGCACTGAGCTGCTCACCGGCCTTCATCAGGCCGATCTCGGCCGTCAGTGACGTGCCTGCGCGGCCGGCAAACAGCAGCGCCGCCACGACCGGCCCCAGTTCGCGCACCAGGCTGAGCGTGACCATCTGCCCCAGGGCCTCGGTGGAGCCATAGTCCACCAGGATGTAGTAGCCCTGCAGCCCGAGTACAAAGCCGACGAACAGGCCGGACACCACGATGATGGCCAGCGAGTGGTTGCCCAGCAGGTGGATCTGGTCGCGGATCAGCCCGAAGCGCTTGAAGCTCGGGCCGGCCAACTGGACCAGACGCAGGAACAGTCGCGCGCCATACCCCATGTCGCCCATCTTGCTGCGCACCGCATAGCCGACATCGGACGGTCGCCACCAGCTCATACCTGCTCCATGCCGAAATCCTGCTCCACACCAGGGCCGGGGTAGTGAAAATGCACCGGCCCTTCGGCCTGAGCCTGCACGAACTGCTGCACCAGCGGGTCGGTGGAGCGTTTGACCTCCTCCGGCGTGCCCTGGGCGGCGATGCGCCCGTTGGCCAGAATGATGACCTGGTCCGCGATACCGAAGGTTTCTTCCAGATCATGCGAGACCACGATGCTGGTCAGGCCCATGGCATCGTTGAGGCGACGGATCAACTGGGCGGCTGTGCCGAGCGAGATCGGATCCAGGCCGGCAAAGGGCTCGTCGTACATCACCAGTTCCGGATCGAGCACGATGGCCCGCGCCAGCGCAACCCGGCGCGCCATGCCGCCCGACACCTCGCTGGGCATCAGGTCGCGCGCGCCGCGCAGACCCACGGCATTGAGCTTCATCAGCACGACATCCCGGATCAGGGCCTCCGGCAGGTCGGTGTGCTCGCGCAGGGGGAACGCGACGTTCTCGAACACGTTGAGGTCGGCAAACAGGGCGCCGAACTGGAACAGCATGCCCATGCGTCGGCGCGCCGCATAGAGCTGTTCCTGGTTCATGCCGGTGACATCCTGGCCATCGAACAGCAGTTCGCCCTGCTGGGCCCGATATTGGCCGCCGATCAGCCTCAGCACGGTGGTCTTGCCGCCGCCCGACGCCCCCATCAGGGCCGTCACCTTGCCGCGCGGCACCTGCAGACTGACGTCGTCCAGGATGACGCGCTCCCCGTACCCGAAGGTCAGGTGTCGCAGTTCAACGAGAGGGGAAGCTTGCGGGACGGGCATAAAAAACAAAAGCCGGGGTGATCCGGCTTTTGAATCATAAGGGATTACACCCGTCAGCGCGGCAGATCGCTGGTGCCCATGAGGAACTCGTCCACCGCCCGCGCTGCCTGCCGACCTTCGCGAATGGCCCAAACCACCAGACTCTGGCCGCGCCGCATGTCGCCCGCCGCGAACACCTTGGGCACGCTGGTGACATAACCACCAGAAAAGTCAGTACTCGCTTTGGCGTTGCCGCGACCATCCTTCTCGATGCCGAAGGCGTCGAGGACCGTGGCGACCGGGCTCACAAAACCCATGGCCAGCAGCACCAGCTCGGCCTGGTATTCCTTCTCGGTGCCCGGGATCTCGACGAACTTGCCGTCCTTGAACTCGACGTGCACGGTCTTCAGGCCCGTGACCTTGCCGTTCTTGCCGATGAATTCCTTGGTCGAGATGGCGAACTCACGCTGGCAGCCTTCCTCATGGCTGGAGCTGGTACGCAGCTTCAGCGGCCAGTAGGGCCAGACCAGGGGCTTGTTCTCCTGCTCGGGCGGCATGGGCATCACTTCGAATTGGGTCACGCTGGCAGCGCCGTGGCGGTTGCTGGTGCCGACACAGTCGGAGCCGGTGTCACCGCCACCAATGACGATGACGTGCTTGCCATCGGCACGGATCTGCTCCTTGACCTTGCCGCCGGCATTGACGCGGTTCTGCTGCGGCAGGAACTCCATGGCGAAATGGATGCCATCCAGGTCACGCCCCGGCACCGGCAGATCACGCGACTGTTCAGCACCGCCGGCCAGCAGCACGGCGTCGAAATCCTTCTTCAGCTGCTCGGGGCTGACGGTGTCCTTGGCCCAATTGGTCACCTTGGAGCCCTTGGGCATCTCGCCGACCAAGGTGTTGGTCTTGAACACCACGCCTTCGGCTTCCATCTGCTTGACGCGGCGGTCGATATGCGACTTGTCGAACTTGAAGTCCGGAATGCCAAAGCGCAGCAGGCCACCTACGGTGTCGTTCTTCTCGAACACCGTCACGGCGTGGCCGGCGCGTGCCAACTGCTGGGCCGCCGCCATGCCGGCCGGACCGGAGCCGACCACGGCCACCTTCTTGCCGGTCTTCACGACTGCCGGTTGCGGCTTGACCCAGCCATGCTCCCAGGCACGGTCGATGATGGCGTGCTCGATCGACTTGATGCCCACCGCATCGTTGTTGATGTTCAGCGTGCACGCTGCCTCGCACGGTGCGGGGCAGACACGGCCGGTGAAGTCCGGGAAGTTGTTGGTGCTGTGCAGCACCTCGATCGCGTTCTTCCAGTCGCCCTGGTAGACCAGATCGTTGAAGTCCGGAATGATGTTGTTGACCGGACAGCCGTTGTTGCAGAACGGCGTGCCGCAATCCATGCAGCGTGCGCCCTGGACCTTGGCCTGCTCGTCGCTCAGGCCGATCACGAATTCCTTGTAGTTCTTGACCCGCTCGGCAACGGGCTGGTAGCCCTCCTCGATGCGCTCGTACTCCATGAAGCCGGTGACTTTACCCATGATGTTTCCTATTGATTCAGTTGGAGGCCGGTCAGGCCTGCTGTGCAAACCCTGACCAGTCCCGCAAAGTCATTACTTAGCCGCAGCGGCTTCCTTTTTGCTGGTGGCCTTGGCCGGGGCGGCAGCCGCCTTCTTGGCATTGATCTCGCCCAAGGCGCGCTTGTACTCGTTCGGGAACACCTTCACGAACTTGCCGCGAGCCTCAGCCCAGTTGTCCAGCAGTTCGCGCGCACGCTTGCTGCCGGTCCAGCGGTGGTGGTCCTCCAGCAGCCTCTTGAGCTGGGCTTCGTCGGTCTGGTCGCGGTGCCAGATGGCACGGCTCACCGTGGCCTCCTGTTCGGCCGCCGGCAGCACCTTCTCCATGGACACCATGGCGGTGTTGCAACGAGTGGCAAACTGGCCGTCTTCGTCGTAGACGTAGGCCACACCGCCGCTCATGCCGGCCGCGAAGTTGCGGCCGGTCTTGCCCAGCACGGCCACAGTGCCGCCGGTCATGTACTCGCAACCGTGGTCACCGGTGCCCTCCACCACGGCGGTGGCACCCGACAGGCGCACGGCGAAACGCTCGCCTGCGACACCGCTGAAGAACGCCTCGCCACTGGTGGCGCCGTACATCACGGTGTTGCCGACAATGATGTTGCGGATGGCCTCGCCGCGGAAGTCCAGGCTCGGGCGCACGACGATGCGACCGCCCGACAAGCCCTTGCCGGTGTAGTCGTTGGCTTCGCCGATCAGGTACAGCGTGATGCCCTTGGCGACAAAGGCGCCAAAGGACTGGCCGCCCGTGCCTT
>JAYRLJ010000385.1:0-2869 GCA_041905305.1 Hylemonella sp.
CGGCGCCTGGCCCAGGCGCTTGAAGGACAGCGTGACGGCTCGCAGGTCCGGGTTCTTGTGCGGCGCCACGTTGCGCTGCAGCCAGCGGCCGAATTCGATGTCATCCTCCGCCGCGGCACGCAGGATCTGGGCAATCTTGGCATCAGCCGTCTTGCGATCACAGTTCAGCGCCGGCGGCACGAAGCACGCGCTGACGCGCTCGAACTCCGCGGCGGTGATGGTGTGGGGCGCGCCATCCACCTCGAGGATCTGGCGGTATTCCTCTTCCACTTCGTCGATGAAGCGCTGACCTTCGGCCTTCACCAGGATCTTGATGCGCGCCTTGTAGGCGTTGTCGCGCCGGCCCCAGCGGTTGTAGACCCGCACCACGGCTTCCAGGTAGTTGAGGATCTGGTCGCAGGGCAGGAACTCGCGGAGGACGGTGCCGATCACCGGCGTGCGGCCCATGCCACCGCCCACCAGCACCTTGAAGCCCAGGGCACCCTCCGCGCCGTTGGCATACTGGCCGCCTTGGTTGCGCACCAGCTGCAGGCCGACGTCGTGCCAGCCGATGGCGGCGCGGTCTTCCCGCGCGCCCGTGATGGCGACCTTGAACTTGCGCGGCAGGAAGGCGAACTCGGGGTGCAGCGTGCTCCACTGCCGCAGGATCTCGGCAAAGGGGCGCGGGTCGGCCACTTCGTCCACCGCGATGCCGGCCAGCTCGTCGCTGGTGATGTTGCGGATGCAGTTGCCGCTGGTCTGGATGCCGTGCATGCCCACGCTGGCCAGCAGCTCCATCACGTCAGCGCTCTTGTCCAGCGGAATCCAGTTGTACTGCACGTTCTGGCGCGTGGTGAAGTGCGCGTAGCCGGTCGGCAGACGGCTGCCGATGGCCCGGCCGTCACGCAACTGGATGTCGCCCAGGCGGTTCTGTGCCGCCACCGCACCTTGGAACACCTCGTGCGAGGGCTGGTCGTACTCGCGTGCGATGCGGGCCAGCACGCGCACCTGCGCGGCCGACAGCTCGCCGTAGGGCACGGCCACGCGCAGCATGGGCGCATGGCGCTGGATATACCAGCCGTTTTGCAGCCGCAGCGGCTTGAACGCGTCGGCGTCGAGCTGGCCGTTGAGGAAGCGCTCCAGCTGGTCGCGGTACTGCGCGGCACGCGTGCGCACGAACTGGCGGTCGAATTCGGTGTATTGGTACATGACGAGAAGATTTACTTGGAAGTACGCCTGTCTTTACGGGGAACGCCGTGGAACCGGCTCGGCCGGGCCACTGGCGTTGCCCCCTTGAGGGGGGGGGGCGAAGTGACACGCAGTGCGCGCAGCCTGGGGGTGTTTCTTCATATCGCAATCAACTTCAGGCCGGCCCAGGCCAGCAAGACGGAAAGGGCTGAGCGGATGACGCGCTCGTTGATGCGGTGCATCAGGTGCGTGCCAAGCCAGATGCCGGGCAGCGAGCCGGCCAGCAGCAGGCCCAGCAGGCGCCAGTCCACCGAGCCGAGCGAGGCGTGGCCGAGCCCGGCCACCAGCGTCAGCGGCACGGCATAGGCAATGTCGGCCGCCACGATGCGCGGCAGCGGCAGCAGCGGGTAGATGATGAGCAGCACGCTCACGCCGATGGCGCCGGCGCCCACCGAGGTCAGTGTCACCAGCGTGCCGACCACGGCGCCCAGCAGCAGCGGCAGGCTCCAGTGGCGCGGCGTGGCGGCGCGTCCTTCCTGGCCCGGGGCCAGCGTGGCCGGCAGGGCCTTGCCGCGCACCGCTTTGTACAGCGTGGCAGCCGCCGTCAGCAGCAGCGCTGCGCCGAGGGTGGTGGTCATGAGGCTTTGCACCAGCGGGCTGGCCGGGCCGAGGCGGTGCAGGATGAAGAGGGTTATGAGCGCAGCTGGCAAGCTGCCAGCGGAGAGTCCCAGCACAATGCGCCAGTCGATCAGGCGCGCGCGTGCCAGGCGCAGCGTGCCGCCCAGCTTGGTGAAGGCGGCAAACAGCAGATCGGTGCCGACTGCCAGGTAGGGTTTGACGCCGAAGAAGAAGATCAGGATGGGCGTCATGAGCGAGCCGCCGCCGACGCCGGTCAGGCCGACGACCAGCCCGACAAAGAAGCCCGCAAAGATGAACGCCACGTCATGCATGGGCATGGACTGTAGGCGTCACCCCTTAGATATCAAACTACATTTTTGTTGTTCCCATATATCGGAAACATCTAAGGCGATGTCAGGCGGTGAGCCAGTCGCGCAGCCAGGTCTGTTCGATCAGCGCCAGCGCGGCGCCGGCATCCACCTGCAGTGCCACGTCGATGCGCGGTATCTGCGTCTCCCAACCCGGCTGGGGGTAGGACAGGTGCTCGCGCCGGTCCATCAGGGTTTGGCCTTGGGCAAGGCCATCCGTGGCCACGCGCACGCGGCCGGCCTGGGTGGTGAAGAGCGTGGGCTGCAGCAGGTACACCAGCCCCAACAGGTCGCCGCCAGGGCAGGCGTGCTGCGCTGCCAGCGCCGGCTCCAGTGGTGCCCAGGCGGCAGCGCTGAAGCGCGCCGCGTGCAGCAGCGTGTCGGCGGCTGGGTGCCGGTGCTGGGCCGCCACGCGCTCCAGCAGCGTCAGTGGCAGGGCCAGCTGCTGCGTCACGTCCAGCGGCAACAGGGTAAGAGGGAAGCCGGCGGTACAGATCTGGTCGGCCGCGTGCGGGTCGTGCCAGATGTTGGCTTCCGCCACCGGCGACACGGTGCCGGGCGCGGTGATGGCGCCGCCCACCACGATGACCCGTTTGAGCAACTGCGGCAGGCGCGGCTCCAGCCGCAGGGCTTGGCTCAGGTTGCCCAGCGGGCCGGTGCTCAGCAAGGTGAGTTCACCGGCGTGGGCGTGGGCCAGGTCGACGATCAGGCGCGCG
>JAYRLJ010000031.1:0-16359 GCA_041905305.1 Hylemonella sp.
CTTGATCGAGGTCTTGACGGTCTTGAAGTTGGTCAGCATGCCGCCCAGCCAGCGCTGGTCGACGAAGGGCACGCCGGCGCGCTGGGCTTCAGCGGCGACGATCTCACGGGCCTGGCGCTTGGTGCCGACCATCAGGATGGTGCCGCGCTTGGCAGCCAGCTGCTTGGCGAACTTGGCGGCCTCCTGGAACATCGGCAGCGACTTTTCCAGGTTGATGATGTGGATCTTGTTGCGATGGCCGAAGATGTACGGGGCCATCTTGGGATTCCAGAAGCGGGTCTGGTGGCCGAAATGGACACCGGCTTCCAGCATTTGACGCATGGTTGCGGACATAGTGAAACTCCGAAGGTTGGGTCTAAAATCCGGCCCTCTTTGCAGCAGGCGCGTCAAGCGTCTGATGCAACACCTGGATGGACCGGTTTGCGATTTGTTCGCCAGCAGACCGGAACGGCCCGCCAGCAAAACCCAAAGAGTATAGCACAGAGCACCTCCTTTCCCCCATGCTTGCCGACCTCCACACCACCCGCCGTCGCCTGCTGGACGGCCAGACCAGCGCAAGCACCGAAATGGAGCGCGCCATCGACGCCGCCCAGTCGGCCCGCTGCCAGCACACCTTCACCCAGACCTGCTTCGAGCCGGCACGCCAGGCTGCGGCCGCGGCGGACCCCGCCCGTCAGCCGCTCGCCGGGCTGGCCGTCTCAGTCAAGGACTTGTTCGACGTCCAGGGCCAGGTCAGCCGCGCCGGCTCCCTGGTGCTGGCCGATGCCGCGCCGGCTCCCCGAGACGCCGTGGCCGTGGCCCGGCTGCGCGCTGCCGGCGGCCTCGTGCTAGGCCGCACCAACATGACCGAGTTCGCCTACTCGGGGGTGGGCATCAACCCGCACTATGGCACTCCGGCCAACGCGACGGCCACTGATGTGCCACGCATTCCCGGCGGGTCGTCCAGTGGCGCGGCCGTGTCGGTCGCCACCGGCGCGGCCTTCGTCGGCCTGGGCTCGGATACCGGCGGGTCGATCCGCATCCCGGCCGCACTGCACGGTCTGGTTGGCTTCAAGAACACCCAACGCCTGGTGCCGCTGGACGGCACGGTGCCACTGTCCACCACGCTGGACACCGCCTGCGCCATGACCCGCTCGGTGCGTGACGCCGTCGTGGTGCACGAGATCCTGGCCGCGCGCCGCGTCACGCGCAGCAACGCCGCGCTGTCGGCCTGGCGCCTGGCGGTGGTCCCGCAGCTGATGTTCGACGGCGTGGACGCCACGGTGGCACGCGCCTTCGAGCGCACGCTGCAGACGCTGCGCCGTGCCGGCGCCCGCATTGAGGAGCTGCCGCTTCCCCTGCTGGGCGAGCTCGCTGGCCTGCAGGCCAGCGGTGGCTTTGCCGCGGCCGAAAGCTACGCCTGGCACCGTCGCCTGCTGCAGGCCCGGGGGGCGCAGTACGACCCGCGCGTGCGCTCGCGCATCGAACGCGGTGCCGCCATCAGCGCAGCCGACTACATCGACCTCATCCAGGCGCGGCGTGACTGGATTGCCCGCGCAGAAGCGGCCCTGCAGGGGATCGATGCCGTGCTGTCGCCGACCGTGCCGATCATTGCCCCGCCGCTGGCCGAGGTGGCGCCGGGCCAAGGCAAGGATGCGGCGCTGGACGTCGCGCGCGACGAAGCTTTCTTCCGCATCAACGGCCTGCTGCTGCGCAACCCGAGCGTGGTGAACATGCTGGACGGCTGCGCCGTGTCGCTGCCCTGTCACACGCCGGACGAGCTGCCGGTGGGCCTGATGGTCTGGCACGGCGCGCTGCGCGATGATGCGATACTCAACATTGCCCTGCAGATCGAGAATTTGCTACAAAAACAATAGCTGCTTGCGCTTACCCGACAAGCACCGAGGCCCGAAAACACTACAAATACATGAAAATTGCAGTCATTGGCGCCGGCATCATCGGCGTCACCACCGCCTACGAACTGGCGCAGGACGGGCATGAGGTCACGGTCTTCGAGCGCCGCCTGGCCGCTGCCGAAGAAGGCAGCTTTGCCATTGCCGGCATGGTGGCACCGGCCTACACGACGCCGTGGTCGGCCCCGGGCATGCCGTCCAAGATCATCAGCCACCTGCTCAGTCGCCACGCGCCGGTGCGCCTGCGCTGGCCGCTGTCGCGCAGCGAACTGGGCTGGATGTGGAAAAGCTGGCGCGCCTGCCAACCCGAGGCCTACGCCGCCAACCGCGCTCGCATGCAGCGCCTGGCCGGCTACAGCCGCGAGCGCCTGCACCAGATCAGCAGCGACCTGCAACTGGAATTCGACCGCAGCGAAGGCCATCTGGTGCTGCTGCGCTCGGCCAAGGACCAGGCCCAGATCCAGCCCAGCCTGCAGGTCCTGCGCGACGCCGGCGTGCCGTTCAAGGAAATCACGCCTGACGAGGCGCGCAAGATCGAACCGGCGCTCAATCCCGACACGACCTTCCATGGCGCCATCCACCTGCCGCAGGACGAGGTGGGCAACTGCCGCCAGTTCGCGCTGCTGCTCAAGAACGAAGCCCAGCGCCAGGGCGTGCACTTTGCCTTCAGCACCACGGTGGAATCGATCGAGGGCGGCGCTGGCGCCACCCTGCATCTGGCCGGCGAGCCCGAACCGCAGCGCTTCGACGCCGCCGTGCTGTGTGCCGGCGTCGACTCGGCCCGCCTGCTGCGTCCACTCGGCCTGAAGCTGCCGCTGGCCGCCGTGCACGGCTACTCGGTCAGCGCCGCGGTGCGCGAGCCGCTCAACGCGCCGCGCAGCGCCGTGATGGACGAGCGCTACAAGGTCAACATCACCCGCCTCGGCCACCGTGTGCGCGCTGCCGGCACGGCCGAACTCGGCGGCGACCCGGCGCGCCAGCGCGACGGCACCATCCAGACCCTGTTCAAGGTGCTGCACGACTGGTTTCCCGGTGCCGCGCAGCTGAGCAACGGCGTGCAGATCTGGAAAGGCGCGCGCCCCATGCTGCCCGACGGCCCGCCGCTGCTGGGTGCCAGCGGCATCCCCGGCCTGTGGCTCAACCTGGGTCACGGCGCCAGCGGCTGGTCGCTGAGCTGCGGCTCGGCACGGGCCCTGGCCGACCTGATCGGCGGGCGCACACCCGAGGTCGACCTCGAAGGTCTGGACCGCAGCCGACTCGGGCTCTGAGCGGCGCTCCAAACGGCATCCTGGCGCCTCCGGACGGCGCCTGAATGGCCGTTTGATTGGGGTACAGTCGACCTAACCTTTGCTGTCCCCCTTCATGAGTCCTGAACTGTCCCAGCGCCTGGCTGCCGCCGTCGACGACATGCCGGCCTTTCCCAAGAGCGTGCAAAAGATCCTGGAGCTCACCCGGGACGTGGACTGCACACCCAAGGACCTGGTGCAGGTGATCGACAAGGACCCGGTACTGACGGTCAAGATCCTCAAGGTCGTCAACTCGGCGTATTACAGCCTGCCCAAGCAGGTGACGTCGATCAGCCACGCCGTGGTCTTCATGGGCTTCAACACCATCAAGAACCTGGCACTGGGAATCGCCGCCATCGGCATGTTGCCCAAGAGCAATGCGGCCGGGTTCGATGTGCAGCAGTACCTGCTGCATTCGCTGGCCACGGCCGGCATTGCCAGGCAGCTGGCCAGTGACCTCGACAGCGCAGACCCGATGGACTGCTTCATCGCCGGCCTGCTGCACGACTTCGGCAAGGTGGTGTTTGCGCAATTCATGCCCGACGAGTTCCGCCAGGCGCTGGAGCTCAGCCAGCGCGATGGCAGCTCGCTGCACCGGGCGTTGCAGCAGACCATCGGCGCCGACCACGCCCTGGTGGGCGCCATGCTGGTGGAAAAATGGCGCTTTGCGTCACCACTGGTGGAGACCATCCGCAACCAGCACGGCAGCCAGCTGAAGGACACCGACATGATCGCCTGCGTCTTTGCCGCCAACCAGATCAGCAAGAAGCTGCAGTTCGGCTTTGGCGGCAATGCCTGCATCGAGGCGCTGCCGCCCGCCATGGCCCGGCGCCTGGGTGGCGACCTCGACACCATCATCGCCCGGCTCGGCGACCTGAGCGCCCTGTTCGAAGAGGCGCAGATCTTTTCCCGACTCGAGGGCTGAGCATGAAAGTCAAGTTCTGGGGCGTGCGCGGCTCCATCGCTTCCCCGGGACCGCACACCGTGCGCTATGGCGGCAACACCACCTGCATCGAAATCCGCACCGACGCCAACGAACTGATCATCCTGGACGCCGGCACCGGCATCTTTCCGCTGTCGCAGACGCTGCTGGCGGAACTGCCGGTGCAAGCCAATGTGCTCATCACCCACTCGCACTGGGACCACATCCAGGGCCTGCCCTTCTTCATTCCGAACTTCATTCCCGGCAACCTGCTACGCCTGCACGGCGCCTTCGATCCGGTGTCTGGCAAGGGTGTGGAGCAGGTCATGTCGGTGCAACTGCAGTACAGCTACTTCCCCGTGCGCGAAGCCGAGATGAAGGCGCGCATCGAGTACGTCACGCTGGCGCCGGAGCAGACCATCCAGATCGGCAGCGCCACCATCACGCCCTACCTGCTCAACCACCCGGTGATCAACTTCGGGTACCGCATCGAAGCAAACGGCAAGTCGGTCTTTTTCACCGGCGACCATGAGCCGCCTTACAACATCTATGAGCCGGGTGACGCCGAGTACGCCGAGTACCAGGCCTTCGTCGACGAAAAGGAAGCCGCCATCCAGGCCGCCATCCGCGGCGTCGACGTGCTGATCGCCGACACCTCCTACACCGCCGAAGAGTACCCGGCCAAGAAAGGCTGGGGCCACGGCACCTTCAACAGCAGCATCCGCGCCGCGCGCCAGGCCGGCGCCAAGGTGCTGTATTGCACGCACCACGAACCCACGCGCAGCGACGAAGCCCTGGAAGCCGCCTTCGCCCAGGCCCTGGCCGACAACCCGGCACCGCCCGGCGACCGGCTCGACATCCGGCTGGCGCGCGAAGGCGACAGCTACGAGTTCTGACCGTGTGCCCCATGCAGCCCATCCTCCCGACCCTTTACCACCCGCTGCATGACGTCGCCGCCACGCGCACGCTGGAACAGGCGCTGGCCGCTAAGTTGCCACCGCACACCCTGATGCAGCGCGCCGGCCTGGCGACTGCGCGGCTGGCATTGGCGCTCGCCCCCCATGCCCACACGTTCTGGATCGCGTGCGGCCCCGGCAACAACGGCGGCGACGGCCTTGAAGCCGCCCTGCACCTGCAGCAATGGGGCAAGCGGCCGCTCGTCACCTGGCTGGGCTCGCCGCAGACCGCACCGGCGGATGCCCAGGCCTCGTACGCCCGCGCCCAGGCCGCTGGCGTGCAATTCCTGGACGCGCCACCCCCAGCGTGCGATGCCTGCATCGATGCCCTGCTGGGCATTGGCGTCACCCGTGCGGCCGAAGGGCTGCTGGCGGGCTGGATCCATCGCATCAACGCGCTGGACGTCCTGGTGCTGGCGGTTGACCTGCCCTCGGGCCTGAACGCCGACACCGGCCACGTCAGCGGCCCGGCAGTGCGCGCAACGCACACGCTGAGCCTGCTCACGCTCAAGCCAGGGCTTTACACCGCCGAAGGGCGCGACCTGGTCGGCCAGGTCTGGCTCGACGACCTGGGCGCCGACAGCACCGCTGCAGCCGCGCACGCCACGCTGGGCGGCGCGCCACGGCCCCTGGCGCGCCCCCACGCCTCGCACAAGGGCAGCTACGGCGACGTGGCCGTCTTCGGCGGTGCACCGGGCATGGGCGGTGCGGCTCTGCTGGCCGCCTCGGCCGCGCTGCACAGCGGTGCTGGCCGCGTCTTCGTGGCCCTGCTCGACGGCGGCAGCCTGTCGGTGGACACCAGCCAGCCGGAACTGATGTTCCGTGCCCCGGACGCCCTGGAGCCCGCACAGCTCACGGTGGTCATCGGCTGCGGCGGCGGCGCGGCCGTAGCCGCGCAACTGCCGCGCATCCTGTCCAGTGCGGCCCGCGGCGTCATTGACGCCGACGCCCTCAATGCCATCGCCAACGACAGCCAGCTCGCGCAACTGCTGCGCGCCCGTGCCGCGCGTGGCAGGCAGACCGTGCTGACGCCGCACCCGCTGGAAGCAGCACGCCTGCTCGCCTGCTCAGCGACCGAGGTGCAGCATGACCGCTTGGCCGCTGCGCGCTCGCTGGCGCAGCGTTTCGGCTGTACCGTGGCACTGAAGGGCTCCGGCACGGTGATCGCCTCGCCGGAGGACACGCCTGTCATCAACCCGACCGGTAATGCCCGCCTGGCCTCCGCCGGCACCGGCGACGTGCTGGCCGGCATGGTCGGGGCACGGCTGGCCCAGGGCGAAACGGCCTTCGAAGCCGCGTGCGCCGCCGTCTGGCTGCATGGTCGGGCAGCGGACACTTGGCCAGCTACCCAGCCGTTAACCGCCGGCGCGCTGGCCTGTACGCCCGGCTGACGCGCTGGCGGCGCGTTCCTCAGCCGCGCCCTACGAAGGGCATCTTGGTGGCCATCACCGTGTGGAACAGCACATTCGCTTCCAGCGGCAGGTTGGCCATGTAGAGCACCGACTGGCCGACGATGGCGACGTCCATCAGCGGCTCCACGGCAATCTCGCCGTTGGCCTGCGGCACGCCGCGCGCCATGCGCTCGGCCATCTCGGTCGCGGCATTGCCGATGTCGATCTGCCCCACCGCGATGTCGTACTTGCGGCCATCGAGCGAGGCCGCCTTGGTCAGCCCCATCACGCCATGCTTGGTGGCGGTGTAGGCAATCGAATTGGGCCTGGGCGCATGGGCCGAGATCGAACCGTTGTTGATGATGCGGCCGCCGCGCGGCGTCTGCGTTTTCATGACACGGAAGGCCTGCTGGATGCACAGGAACATGCCCGTGAGGTTGATGTCCACCACGCTCTTCCACTGCGCCACGTCCAGTTCTTCCAGCGGGACAGCCGGTGCGCTGACGCCGGCATTGTTGAACAGCAGGTCCACCCGGCCCCAGGCTTGCACCACCGCATCGAACAGGGCACGCACTGACTCCGGTTGCGACACATCGGTGGGCACCGCCAGCACCCGCGCACCGGCCCCGGACGCGGCAGCCACTTCGTCGAGCGGCTCGCGCCGCCGGCCGGCCAAGGCAACGCGATAGCCGTCGGCCAGCAGGGCCAGTGCAGCCGCCTTGCCAATGCCGCTGCCGGCGCCGGTCACGATGGCCACCTTGTTGTTGCCCGCCATATCTCTGTCTCCGAACTTTTTGATGCTTGATGGTGGATTTACTTGCGCCGGCCCTTGCGGCCCTTGCTGTTCTTGGCCGCAGCCTTCTTGGACGCCGCCTTGACCGAGGCCTTGAGCGCCTGGATTGGTGACGGCAGGGCACGCTGGCTGGCGTCACTGGTCTTGCGCGCCGCACGCCGGGTCGACGCCTTGACCGGCACGCCACCCGTGGTGCGGCCTTCAGCCAGGCCCTTGTCCTTCAAGGCGCGCGCCATGAATTCCTCACCCTCGCGCACCAGCCGGAAGTCGATGCGCCGACCATCGAGGTCGACGCGGCTGACCTGCACCCGCACCCGTGTGCCAATGGCGTAGCGGATGCCGGTGCGCTCGCCGCGCAACTCCTGCCGGGCCTCGTCGAAGCGGAAATACTCGCCGCCGAGTTCGGTGATGTGCACCAGGCCCTCGACGTACATGGCATCCAGCGTGACGAAGATGCCGAAGCTGGTGGCCGCCGTCACCACGCCGCTGAACTCCTCGCCCAGGTGCTCGCGCATGTACTTGCACTTGAGCCAGGCTTCCACGTCGCGGCTAGCCTCGTCGGCGCGCCGCTCGTTGGCGCTGCAGTGCAGGCCGGCCGCCTGCCAGGCCATCAGTTCGGCGCTCTGCTTCTTCGGCTTCTCGATGCCGTCGCCCCGCTGACGCTTGGCCGCTTCGCTCTTCTCGATCCGGCGCGACAGCTTGGCATGCGCCTCGCCTGGCGTCGGCAAGGCCGGCAGGTGGTAGCGGGTCTTGCCCAGGATGGCCTTGATCACGCGGTGCACTAGCAGGTCCGGGTAGCGACGGATCGGGCTGGTGAAATGGGTGTAGGACTCGAAGGCCAGACCGAAGTGGCCGCTGTTGTGCGGCGTGTAGATGGCCTGCTGCATCGAACGCAACAGCATGGCGTGGATCTGCTGCGCGTCCGGCCGCTCCTTGGTGGCCACCGCAATGGCCTGGAATTCCGCCGGCGAGGGGTTCTCGCTGATGGTCATGCCCACGCCGGTGGCCTTGAGGTAGTTGCGCAGCAGTTCGTTCTTCTCGGGTGTCGGGCCCTCGTGGACGCGAAACAGACCGGCGTGCTTGCTCTGGCCGATGAAGTCGGCACTGCAGACATTGGCCGCCAGCATGGCCTCCTCGATCAGACGGTGCGCCTCGTTGCGCACGCGCGGCACGATCTTCTCGATGCGGCCGCTGTCGTCGCAGATGATCTGGGTCTCGGTGGTCTCGAAGTCCACCGCACCGCGCTTGGCGCGCGCCGCGAGCAGCGCGCGATAGACGTCGTGCAGGTTCAGCAGGTCCTGCACGCGCTCCTTGCGTTTCATCGCCTCCGGCCCACGCGTGTTGGCCAGGATGGCGGCGACCTCGGTGTAGGTGAAGCGCGCATGGCTGTGCATCACCGCCGGGTAGAACTGGTAGGCCGCGACCTCGCCTTCGCTGCTGACGAACATGTCGCACACCATGCACAGGCGATCCACGTCCGGGTTGAGCGAGCACAGGCCGTTGGAGAGCTTCTCCGGCAGCATCGGAATGACGCGGCGCGGGAAGTAGACGCTGGTGGCGCGGTCGTAGGCGTCGACATCGATGGGCGAGCCGGTCTCGACGTAGTGACTGACATCGGCGATCGCGACCAGCAAGCGCCAGCCGCGCTGGGCACTCTTGCCGCGGCCCATACTGGCCGGTTCGCAGTAGACCGCATCGTCGAAGTCGCGCGCATCCTCGCCGTCGATGGTGACCAGCGGCACGTCGGTCAGGTCGACCCGGTGCTTGCGGTCCTGCGGCCGCACCTTGTCGGGCAAGCCGCGTGCCTGCGCGATGCAGGCCTCGGAGAACTCATGCGGCACGCTGTACTTGCGCACCGCGATCTCGATTTCCATGCCGGGGTCGTCGATCTCGCCCAGCACCTCCTTGATGCGCCCGACCGGCTGACCGAACAGCGCCGGCGGCTCGCTCAGCTCGACTACCACCACCTGGCCAGGCTTGGCCACGCCCGTGGCACCCTTGGGGATCAGCACATCCTGGCCGTAGCGCTTGTCTTCCGGTGCCACCAGCCAGACGCCGCTTTCCTGCAGCAGGCGGCCGATGATGGGCTGCGCCGGTCGCTCGATGATCTCCAGCACACGACCCTCGGGACGGCCCTTGCGGTCGAAGCGCACCACACGCGCCTTGACGCGGTCCTTGTGCAGCACGGCCCGCATCTCGTTGGGGGGCAGGTAGATATCGGGCTCGCCGTCATCACGCACCACAAAACCATGACCATCACGGTGTCCGTTGATGGTCCCCTCAATTTCTTCCAGCAGGCTGCCGGTGTTCGCAATATTCTTGATATACAATCCTGTTCTTATCCTGAAATGCCCAGATGGCGGAATTGGTAGACGCACTAGTTTCAGGTACTAGCGCTGAGAGGCGTGGAGGTTCGAGTCCTCTTCTGGGCACCAAGTTTATGACCAAAAGCTGCTGATCTTCAGCGGCTTTTTGTTTTTCTGCGCGCCTTGCACCACTTCGCACAGACAACAAAGCAATTGATCACGAAGGTCATGCCCGTGACCGAAAATCGGTCTATAATCCGTGCTTCCCTGAAATGCCCAGATGGCGGAATTGGTAGACGCACTAGTTTCAGGTACTAGCGCTGAGAGGCGTGGAGGTTCGAGTCCTCTTCTGGGCACCAAAATCCAAAAAGCCGCTGCACCCGCAGCGGCTTTTTTCTTGCCCGCGTCCCTCAGATCGGCACGGCAATCAGGTCGTGGCCCTGCGTACCGACGATGCGCGCACGCGTGAACTCCCCCACCTTCAGCGTCTTGCTGATCTTCTCCGGCGGCAGCAGCTTGACCACGCCGTCGATCTCCGGCGCATCGGCATAGCTGCGGCCGACACCCCCCTTGCGCCCCAGCGCTGGCGCCGAATCGACCAGCACCTGCATGGTGGCGCCGACACGCTGCTGCAGCCGCGCCGTGGACACCTCTTCTGCCACCGCCATGAAGCGCGCGCGGCGCTCCTCGCGCACCTCTTCCGGCAGCATGCCCGGCAGCTCGTTGGCCGCCGCGCCCTTGACCGGGCTGTAGGCAAAACAGCCGGCGCGGTCGATCTGCGCCTCGCGCAGGAAGTCCAGCAGGTGCTGGAACTCCTCCTCCGTCTCACCGGGGAAGCCGGCGATGAACGTGCTGCGGATCACCAGCTCCGGGCACATCTCGCGCCAGCGCTGAATACGCTCCAGGTTCTTCTCGCCGCTGGCCGGGCGCTTCATGCGCCGCAGCACCTCCGGGTGGCTGTGCTGGAACGGCACATCCAGATACGGCAGCACACGGCCAGTGGCCATGAGCGGAATGATCTCGTCCACATGCGGGTAGGGATAGACGTAATGCAAGCGCACCCAGGCGCCATGCGCCTCGGCCAGGTCACCGAGCGCCTGCACCAGTTCCAGCATGCGCGTCTTCACCGGCTTGCCGTCCCAGAAACCGGTGCGGTACTTCACGTCCACGCCGTAGGCCGATGTGTCCTGGCTGATCACCAGCAGCTCCTTCACCCCGCCCTCGAACAGCGCCTTCGCCTCCTTCAGCACATCGCCCACCGGGCGGCTGACCAGGTCGCCGCGCATCGAAGGGATGATGCAGAAGGTGCAGCGGTGGTTGCAGCCCTCGCTGATCTTGAGGTACGCATAGTGGCGCGGCGTGAGCTTGAGCCCGGCCTCGCCAAAGGCGCCGGGAATCAGGTCCACGAAGGGGTCGTGGGGTTTGGGCAGGTGCGCATGCACCGCGTCCATCACCTCCTGCGTGGCATGCGGGCCCGTCACGGCCAGCACGCTGGGGTGGATCTCCTTCACCAGATTGCCGCCGCCCTCGCCCGCCTTGGCGCCCAGGCAGCCGGTGACGATGACCTTGCCGTTCTCGGCCAGCGCCTCGCCGATCGTGTCCAGGCTCTCCTTCACCGCGTCGTCGATGAAGCCGCAGGTGTTGACGATCACCAGGTCGGCGCCCTGGAAGGTCTTGGAGGTCTGGTAGCCCTCGGCGCTCAGTTGCGTGAGGATCAGCTCCGAGTCGGTCAGGGCTTTGGGACAACCCAGGCTGACAAAGCCGATTTTCGGTGTGGCGGCAGGTTCAGGAGAAGTGGGGGGCAGGACATCGCTCATGCCCGTATTGTCCCCGCAAACGGAAAACGAATGCTGGCGTCAGCGCTTCAGGCCGAAAGCTTCGAACATCTGCTCGGTGTTCTTCTGCATCTGCTCCTGCATCTGCAGATACATGGCCTTGGACTGCTCGATGTTCTGCGTCATGAGCCCCTGCATCATGGGTGCCTGCGCGGCCATGAACTGGCTCCACATCTCGGGCGTCAGGCCCTTGGACTGCTCGGCCAGCTTGCTCTGCAGGTCCTGCAGGGTCTGGATGTTCTTTTCCAGGTAACCGCCCATGAAGCCCTGCATGGCATGGCCATAGAAGCGGATGATGTTTGACAGGACCGAGGTACTGAACATCGGCGTGCCGCCCGCTTCCTCTTCCAGGATGATCTGCAGCAGGATGCTGCGTGTCAGATCCTCGCCGGTCTTGGCATCGCGCACCACGAAGGGCTCGTTGCCCATGACCAGCTGCTTGATCTCGGCCAGCGTGATGTAGCTCGACGTGTTGGTGTCGTACAGGCGGCGATTCGGGTATTTCTTGATGATCCGCTCGGCGCCGGTGGCGGCGTCGCTCTTCTTCTCTTTCATGACCTGACTCTCCTCTCCTCGATTCGGCGGACCTGCTCAGCTTTTGCGCTGCAACACATTCTAGGAAGAGATCGGCACATACGCCCCAAGGTTAACCCTGAGGGTGCGGACATAGAAGAAACCAGGGGAAAGGAAAAGAGAGATTGGTAGGCGCGATTGGACTCGAACCAACGACCCCCACCATGTCAAGGTGGTGCTCTAACCAGCTGAGCTACGCGCCTAAATCGTTCGAGAAGCGAGAGTATAGCAGCAATCCACCACGCTCGCGGCACGACGGCAGAAAAAGTTGCGCAGCCGCGGGCCCACCGTGGCCTGAGCGATAATTGACGTTTACGTAAACGTCAACAACACCACACTGGAGATCGACATGCAAATTGCAGGCAAGGTATTCATCGTCACCGGCGGCGCCTCGGGTCTGGGCGAAGGTACGGCGCGCATGCTGGCAGCCAACGGCGGCAAGGTCGTGATTGCCGACATGCAGGCTGAAAAAGGCGAAGCCGTGGCCAAGGAGATCGGCGGCGCCTTCGTCAAATGCGACGTCAGCCAGGAAGCCGATGGCCAGGCCGTGGTGGCCAAGGCCGTCTCCATGGGCAAGCTCATGGGCCTGGTGAACTGCGCCGGCATCGCGCCGGCCGAGAAGACCGTGGGCAAGAACGGCGCCCACAACCTGGCCCTCTATACCAAGACCATCATGGTCAACCTGGTGGGCAGCTTCAACATGATCCGCCTGGCGGCCGAAGCCATGTGCAAGAACGAACCCGAAGCCACCGGCGAACGCGGCGTGATGATTTCCACCGCCTCGGTGGCCGCCTACGACGGCCAGATCGGCCAGGCCGCCTACAGCGCCTCCAAGGGCGGTGTGGTCGGCATGACGCTGCCGATCGCCCGCGACCTGGCGCGCAACGGCATCCGCAACATGACCATCGCCCCCGGTATCTTCGGCACCCCCATGCTGTTCGGCATGCCCAAGGAGGTGCAGGACGCACTGGCCGCCAGCGTGCCCTTCCCCAGCCGTCTGGGCACGCCCGAGGACTACGCCAAGCTGGCCAAGCACATCATCGAGAACGACATGCTCAACGGTGAGGTGATCCGCCTGGACGGCGCGATCCGCCTGGCCCCGCGCTGATCCGCGTACAACGCACCAGCTGGCCTGCCGCACGGTGGGCCGGCTTTTTTTGCTTTCTGCGACAGGGCCAGTCTCTACAATTGCCCGCATGGCCATCCCCGCCTCCTTCATCCAGGAACTGCTTGCGCGCGCCGACGTCGTCGAGATCGTCGGCCGCTACGTGCAGCTCAAGAAGGGCGGCGCCAATTTCATGGGCCTGTGCCCTTTCCACGCCGAGAAATCGCCCTCGTTCACGGTCAGCCCAACCAAGCAGTTCTACCACTGCTTTGGCTGCGGCAAGCACGGCGATGCCATCAACTTCCTGATGGAACAGACCGGCATGAGCTTTGTCGAGGCGGTGAAAGACCTGGCCCAGCACTACGGACTGCAGGTGCCCGAGGACGAGGCCAGTCCGCAGGACCGCGCCCGCGCGGCCGAACAGCGGCAGAAGCAGGCCACGCTGACCGACGTGCTGGAGAAAGCCGGCGAGGCCTGGCGCAAGCAGCTCAAGAGTTCGCCCAAAGCCGTGGCCTACCTCAAGGGCCGCGGCCTGTCGGGCGAGATCGCCAAGCGCTTCGGCCTCGGCTACGCGCCCGAAGGCTGGCGCTCGCTGGCCAGCGTGTTCCCGAACTACGACGACCCGCTGCTGGTGGAGAGTGGCCTGGTCATCACCAACGCCGAGGACGGTGGTGAGGAGAAGCGCTACGACCGCTTCCGCGACCGCATCATGTTCCCGATCCGCAACATCAAGGGTGAGTGCATCGGCTTTGGCGGCCGCGTGCTGGGCGACGAAAAGCCCAAGTACCTGAACTCGCCCGAAACCCCGGTGTTCAGCAAGGGGCACGAACTCTACGGCCTCTTTGAAGCCCGCAATGCCATCCGCGATGCCGGCTACGCGCTGGTGACCGAAGGCTACATGGACGTGGTGGCGCTGGCGCAGCTGGGCTTTCCGAACGCGGTGGCCACGCTGGGCACCGCCTGCACCACCGACCACGTGCAGAAGCTGTTCCGCTTCACCGACGCGGTGGTGTTCAGCTTCGACGGTGACGCCGCCGGCCGGCGCGCGGCGCGCAAGGCGCTCGACGGCGCCCTGCCCTACGCCACCGACGTGCGCTCGATCAAGTTCCTGTTCCTGCCGGCCGAGCACGACCCAGACAGCTACATCCGCGAGTTCGGGCAGGAGGCCTTCGCCCGCTGCGTCAGCGAGGCCATGCCGCTGAGCCGCTTCCTCGTCGAGTCGGCGCGCGAAGGCTGCGACCTGGGTGCAGCCGAGGGCCGCGCCCACCTGGCCAGCAACGCCAAGCCGCTGTGGAGCCAGCTGCCCGATGGCGCGCTCAAGCGCCAGCTGCTGGGCGAGATTGCCGCCTTGGTGCAACTGGACACCCAGGAACTCGACGAACTCTGGCACCCGACGGCACGCCGCAGTGACAGCGCCCCCGCCAAGCGCTCTCAAAACAATAGCGGTTGGCGCAAGGATGGCGAGGGCTACCGCTCAAAATTTGACAAGACGCCAGCTTTCCGCCCGCCCCGCGGCCGCGCCCAGCCGATCAGCCGCGCCGACCACGCCACCCGCCTGCTGCTGGCGCGCAGCCACCTGTGGGACCAGCTCTCCAGTGACGACCACCACCTGCTGTGCGGCCTACCCGAGCCGCACGGCCCGCTGCTGAGCTGGCTGGAGAGCCAGCTGCACGAGCACGGCCCGCTGCCCTGGGGCGCCTTGCACGAAGCGCTGCAGGGCCAGCCGGGCGAGGCCTTGGCCAACCGGCTCATGAACAGCTCTGACCTGCTGCCGACCGACGACCACGGCGAGGCCCTGGTGGAATTGCGCAACGTCGTCACGCCCATGATGATCGAGCACCTGAAAGCACTGGAAACCGAGGCCATCGCCGCCGCGCCGGGTGATCCGGCCGCCCAGGCGCGCTACCGCGAGCTGCACGCGCGCCGCCGGGCGCTGGAAACTGCCGCGGTGCCCCAGGCCACGGCCCAGGACTGAACCCGGCCCGCCGCCGATTCGGGCCGGAAACAAGAGCCAAGCCCCGTCCAGATTGAATTTCTGCCCCCCGCAGTTATAATAGGTGCTTGATTTTCGGCAAGAGCGACAGCAGCACCTCCGGGCCAGGCCAACCGTAGCATCGATTGCACGACCGGCCACCTAACCGCAAGGACTGCACTCCAAATGATCGCCCTCCCATCTTGCCTCTGAGGATTGCCTCCTCTGTCCCCCAACTGCGCCGGTCGTTTTCGGTGCCTGTGTTTGTTTCTTTGTGTCCGTTTTTGATGTTCTGAGGTTGTTTCATGCCCGCTCAAAAGTCCAAGAAGCCTGCAAAGCCCGCCGCAAAACCCGTCGCCAAGGCCACCAAGCCCGCTGCCAAGGCCGCCGCCCCCAAGGCGGCCGCCAAACCGGCAGCCAAGGCTGAGGCCAAGCCCGCCACGAAAGCCAAGACTGTGCCCGCTTCCAAGACCCCTGCCAAGGCCGAGAAGGCCGCCAAGCCGACCGCGGCCGAACTGAAGAAAGCCGCTGCCGCGGCCAGCACCACCGAAGAAGTGGTAGTGAAGAAGAAGCCCGGCCGCCCGCCCAAGGCCGCCTCCGCCGATGCCGGCGCTGCACCCAAGACCGGCGCCAAGCGCGGCCGCAAGCCCAAGAATGCCGCTGGCGCCCAGCCGGCCGAAGACCTGGACCTGTCGGACATCGAAGCCGAGTTCGCCGAGGAGCCGGCCGAAGCCGGCACCGCCGAAAAGGTCAAGCCGCTGCGCATGAAGATCAGCAAGGCGAAGGAACGCGCCTTGATGAAGGAATTCGGCCTGGACGAGACCGTGCTGTCCGAAGAGGACATGCAAAAGCGTCGCCAGCGCCTCAAGCTGCTGATCAAGCTGGGCAAGACGCGCGGCTACCTGACGCATGGCGAGATCTCGGACCACCTGCCCGACAAGCTGGTCGACGCCGAGACGCTGGAAGTCGTGATCTCCATGCTCAACGACATGGGTGTGGCCGTCTACGAGCAGACGCCGGACGCCGAGACCCTGCTGCTGAACAACACCGCCCCCTCTGCCGCCACCGAAGAGGAGGCCGAAGAGGAAGCCGAAGCCGCGCTGTCCACCGTGGACAGCGAATTCGGCCGCACCACCGACCCGGTGCGCATGTACATGCGCGAGATGGGCACGGTGGAGCTGCTCACGCGCGAGGGCGAGATCGAGATCGCCAAGCGCATCGAAGGCGGCCTGATGGACATGATGGAGGCTATCTCGGCCTCGCCGGCCACCATTGCCGCCATCCTGGAAATGGCGGAGGAAATTCGTGAAGGCAAGGTTGTCATCTCC
>JAYRLJ010000032.1:0-16346 GCA_041905305.1 Hylemonella sp.
GGTGGAACCGGCCCTGGACGAGGCCGACCTGCTGCTGCCCATGCCGCTGTCACGCGAGCGCCTGCAGCAGCGCGGCTACAACCAGGCCCTGGTGCTGGCACGCCAGCTGGCGCCGGCCAAGACCGACCCGGCTCTGCTCTTGCGACTGCGTGACACGCCGGCCCAAAGCGCCCTGGCACGCGCCGAGCGGCTGCGCAATGTCCGCGGCGCCTTCGCCGTCGAGCCGCTGCGGGTGGCGGAAGTACACGGCCAACGCATCGTACTGATCGACGACGTGATGACCAGCGGCGCCTCCCTGTACGCTGCGGCGCGCGCACTGCGTGAGGCCGGCGCGGCCCATATCACCGGCCTGGTGCTGGCGCGGACCGAATAATGAAATAAAGCCCCCACGCTCGCCCACTGCGTGTGGTTCGCTGCCCCCACGGCCGCCGGCGACAATAGACGCATGTTCCACATCGTCCTGGTCGAACCCGAGATTCCGCCCAACACGGGCAACGTCATCCGCCTGGCGGCCAACACTGGCTGCACCTTGCACCTGATCGAGCCACTGGGCTTTTCCATGGACGACAAGCACATGCGGCGCGCCGGCCTCGATTACCACGAGTACGCCGAGCTGCGCCGCCATGCCAGCTGGGATGCCTTCATCGCCAGCGAACAGCCACGGACGGACCGCATGTTTGCCCTCACGACGCGCGGCACGCGCTTCGTGCATGACGTCGCATTCCAGCCGGGTGACTGGCTCATATTTGGTGCCGAGACGCGCGGCCTGCCAGATCCGGTACGCGCCGCCTTCGCGCCGCAGCAGCAGCTGAAGCTGCCGATGCGCGCCGGCCAGCGCAGCCTGAACCTGTCGAACGCCGTGGCGGTGACGGTGTTCGAAGCTTGGCGCCAGAACGGTTTCCAGGCTGACTAGTCCCTCAGGGATAACGCCGGGCAATCGACTCGGCTACGCAGACCGGCTTGGCCGCACCCTCGCGCTCAATCGTGACCTCCCACGTCATCTGCATGCCGTCATGGTCGATGGGCTCGCAGGCCAGCAGCTTCATGCGTGCGCGCAGCCGGCTGCCCACCGGCACCGGCGCCATGAAGCGCACGCGGTTCAGGCCGTAGTTCACGCCCATGCGCGACTCGACGACCTCCATGGCAGTCTCGAAAAACTGCGGCAGCAACGACAGGGTGAGAAAGCCGTGTGCGATCGGGCCACCAAAAGGGCCCGCCTTGGCTTTGTCCACGTCGACATGGATCCACTGGTGGTCGCCCGTGGCCTGGGCAAACTGGTTGACCTGCGCCTGCGTGATGGTGAGCCAGTCGCTGACCGCGACCTCCTGGCCCACCAGCGCGGGAAACTCTTGGAGCGACTGGAAGGTTTTCATGCCGCCCACTGTAGCGACCGGCCCCGCTGGCCGGCTGTCATGCGCGCGACCCGCGCCGCCTCAGGTGTCGAGCCAGCGGCAGATGCCCTGCCACTGTTCCAGGTCCTTCTCGACGCGGCTGGGTGCCACATCGAACAGCGTCAGCCCGTGCGCGGCAAGGTGGATGTAGTTTTGTGTGTCGCGCAGGTAGGCCAGCACCGGCAGACCCAGGCTCTCGACGAAGGCACGCAGCCGGTCCGCCGACAGCGTGCGGCTGTCCACCCGCATGCCGACGATGCCGATCTGCATGCCCGGATGGCTGTGGGCCTTGATCTCGTCCAGAAAGGCACGGGTGGCAAAGATATCGAAGATGCTGGGCTGCAGGGGCACGATGACCTTGTCGGCATGCCGCAGGACATCCTTCATGCGCGAGCCCTTGAGGCCGGCCGGGGTGTCGAGCACCACATGGGTCGTGCCCTTGGGCAGCTTGGCCAGCTTGTCCTCGCCCACGTCCCAGCCGACGATGGGCCGCGCCCCTGCCGGCCGCAGCCCCAGCCACAGACGCGACGACTGCTGGCGATCGGCATCACCCAGCATCACGCTGTGTCCCTTGCTGGCAAAGTACCCGGCCACATTGGTGGACAGGGTGGACTTGCCCACGCCCCCCTTGGGATTGGCAACCACGACAACCGGCATCTCGTGCTCCTTGAAGTCTGACCTGGCGCTATGTTAGCTTAGGGCCTGAACCCCTCCTGACAGGCCGTTGCGGCCCGGATTCCATGGAACACACCCCCACCTGGCTTGGCAATACCTTCATCTACCTGGGCGCCGCGGTGGTCGCCGTCCCGCTGAGCAGGTACCTGGGACTGGGCGCCATCATCGGCTACCTGGCAGCCGGCATCGCCATTGGCCCCTGGGGTCTGGGACTCGTCAGCGCCGTCGAGGACATCCTGCACTTCGCCGAGTTCGGTGTCGTGCTGATGCTGTTCCTGATCGGGCTGGAGCTCGAACCGCGCCGCCTCTGGGGGCTGCGCCGGCCGATCTTCGGCGGCGGCAGCGTCCAGGTGCTGGCCTGTACCGGTGCGCTCTTCGCGCTGGTCTACGCACTGGGACTGGCCTTCCCCGCCACGCTGGGCGGCTGGCCGACGGCGCTGGTGGCGGCACTGGGACTGGCCCTCTCGTCCACGGCCATTGCGCTGCAGGTGATGGCCGAGCGCAACCTGCTGCCCACCCAGGGCGGGCAGGCCGGCTTTGCCATCCTGCTGTTCCAGGACGTGGCGGCCATCCCCATCCTGGCCTTGTTGCCCCTGCTGGGCGGCGACGGCGGCCTGCTGGCCGACCCGGATGCTTCGGCCATCGGCCGCCTGTGGACCGCGCTGCGCATCATTGGCGTGATCGTGGCGGTCGTGATCGGCGGCCGGTTGCTGCTGCGCCCTCTGCTGCGCTGGATTGCCCGCAGTCGCACCCCGGAAATCTTCACCGCCGCCTCCTTGCTGCTGGTGGTCGGCGTTGCCACGCTACTGCAGAAGGTCGGTCTGTCCATGGCGCTGGGGGCCTTCCTCGCTGGCGTGCTGTTGGCCGAGAGTGAGTACCGACGCGAACTGGAAACCGACATCGAACCGTTCAAGGGCCTGCTGCTCGGCCTGTTCTTCATCGCCGTCGGCATGAGCATCGACTTCAACGTGCTGCGCCAGTCGCCCGGTCTGATGGCCGCCATCGTGGCCGGCTTCCTGATCCTGAAAGCGCTGGTGATCTACGCCATGACGGTGCGACTGCAGGTGCCGGTGCAGGAGCGGCCCGTGCTCACCCTGCTGCTGGCGCAGGGCGGCGAGTTCGCCTTCGTGGTGTTCCAGGCCGCCGTCGGTGCCAAGGTGCTGCCGGCGGCCACGGCCTCACTGCTGATCGGTGCCGTGGCGCTGTCGATGCTGCTGAGCCCGCTGCTGCTGGTGGCGCTGGACCGCCTCCTGCTGCCGCGATTTGCCCGCGCCAGCGGCGCGACACTGGCGGAGATTGCCGAACCACAGGAAGCCCCGGTGCTGATTGCCGGCTTCGGCCGCTACGGCCAGATCGTGGCGCGCGTCATGCTGGCGCAGGGCATCCCCAGCACGGTGCTGGACCACGATGCCGACATGATCGAAGCCGCGCGCAGCTTCGGCTACCGCGTGCACTATGGCGACGCGACGCGCCTGGACCTGATGCGCCTGGCCGGCGCGGCCACCGCCAAGGTGCTGGTGGTGGCGGTGGACGACAAGGAACAGAGCCTGAAAATTGTCGACCTGGTGCGCGAGCACTTCCCGCAGCTGCAGATCGTGGCGCGTGCGCACGACGTCACCCACTGGCACGAACTGCGTGAACGCGGTGTGACGCTGGTGCAACGCGAGCTGTTCGAATCCAGCCTGCGCAGCGCCCGAAGCGTGCTGGAGCTGCTGGGCGACACGCCCGAGCAGGCCCGCTCGGTGGCCTGGCGCTTCCGACGCCATAACCTCGAACTGTTCGAGCAGATGCACCCGCACTTCAGGGACCGCAACAAGCTCATCGCCGTGGTCAAGCAAGGCCGGCAGCAACTCGAAGAGCAGATGGCGCAGGAACGCGCGCTGCGTCAGCAGGCGCCGGGCGAACCGCCGCCCTCGCCCTGACTCAGCGCAGCGCGTCCCACACCAGCTTGGCGCCGGTGAGGAACAAGCCGAGGTAGATCAGCTGGTAGAACAGCTTGGGGTCGATGCGCCGCGCCATGCGGATGCCGGCCCAGACGCCGATCGGCGCCAGCGGCAGCAACACCAGCGACGTGGCCAGGTTGCGCCAGTCCAGCAAGCCCAGCCAGGCATACGGCAGCCACTTGGAAAGGTTGATGAAGAAGAAGAAATACGACAGCGTGGCCGCAAACACCATAGGTTTGAGCTTGAGCGGCAACACATAGGCCGTGATCGGTGGCCCGCCGGCATGCGCGACAAAGCTGGTGAAACCGGAGGTAGCGGTGAGCACGGCGCCGAGCCAGCGCGGCGGCGAGGCGCTGTCGGCGCGCGGCGGGAACAGCAGGCGCTGGGCCAGGAACAGCAGCGTGAACACGCCCACGATGCCGGCCACCACCGGCGCCGCCAGCACCTTGAACAGCAAGGCACCGATCACGATGCCCAGCAGACCGAAGGGCAGCAGGAACCCGAGCAGGCGACGGTCAAACTCCTTGCGCAGCGCAGTGATGCCCAGCAGGTCCATCACCAGCAGCACCGGCATCAGGATGGCGGCGGCCTGCGGCACCGACACCGCCATGGCCATCAGGGGCACGGCCAGCGAGCCGAAACCCGCACCAAAACCGCTCTTGCTGATGCCCAGCAACAGCACGGCCGGCACGGACACCAGATAGAAATACGGATCGGTGATCAGAGGGAAATTCAAGACAGGCTCGCTTCAGACACAACCCCGGTGCGGGGTGGCGTGCAGTGTAGCGGGCCAGGGCAAAAGCACTACACTGCGCACCAGATTGATTTCAAGACCCGCCATGTCCGACACCCGCCCCGCCCTGCCCGACCACCTGTCCATCGACCCGCGCAGCCCGCATTACGTGGCTGCCATCTTCGAACATGACGTTGGCATCCGCTTCAACGGCAAGGAGCGCGCGGATGTGGAGGAATACTGCATCAGCGAAGGCTGGGTCAAGGTGCCCGCCGGCAAGACACTCGACCGCAAGGGCAACCCGCTGATGCTCAAGCTCAAGGGCAAGGTCGAGGCGTTCTACCGCTGAGCAGCGCGCCGCCGCCCGGCCGCGCGCGCGTCTCTTACTGCTGCGGCCGCTCCGGGCCTTGCGTGCCTTCGGCGCGCGCCGCCAGGTAGGCGTACAGATCCAGGATATGGGCGTTCACGCTCGGCTCACCCTGCCAGGCCGGCATGGCCAGCGGGGCGTCCTTGCGCTGCATGATGATCTCCACCTGCGCCTCGCGCTCCGCGGCCGTGCGCCCGGTCGGCCCCGCGGGCGACTGGGTCCAGTCATAGCGCTGCAGCACCAGGCCGACAAAGCGGCGTGAACCCATGTCGCGCACGCGCGGCAACAGGTCCGGGGCGTTGATGGTGCCGGTCGCGGCCGCGCCGTGGCAGCTGGCGCAGCGGTCCTGGAAGACACGCCAGCCGACATAGACCGAGCCCGGCAGCTTGGCACGCTGCGCCATCTCCTCGGCCGGCTGCTTGTTCTGCCACTCCACGGCACAGCCCGCCAGCAGCAGCGCCGCACCCACCGCGCCACCCCACAGCCAGGCGCGCTTCGACATCTTGCTCATCGTCATCCCCTTCACGTTGCACGCGAGCGCCACACCCGGCAGGCAGCCAAGCAAGGCCTCGCAGATCTGCGCCTGATTGTGACCGACATTGATCAGCGCTTGCGCGCCACAAGGCCGATCAGGGCCGAGCGGCCCTTGTGCTGGCTGCCTTCGGTCAGGTCGGCCTCGTACTCGCGCAAGGCCAGCAGGTCGAAACCGGCAAAGGCATCGCGCAGCAGCGCCTCGGTGTACAGGTGCGACACCAGCGGCGGACCGCCGGTCTTGTACTCCAGCTGCTTGGGTGTGTAACCCTGCAGCACCAGGATGCCGCCCGGCTTGAGACAGTTCGCGATGTTCCGGAACAGCCGCTCGCGCATGGCCGGGTCGGCAAACTGCACGAAGATGGCGGCCACGCCGTCGTACGTCGCTTCGCCATAAGGAAAGCCGTCGCAGTCCGCCACTTGGTAGTTGACCTGCACACCGTGGGTCGCAGCGAGCTGACGCGCCTTGGCCACGCCGACCTCGGCGATGTCATACGCGTCCACCTGCAGGTCGCACTGCGCCAACCAGACGCTGTTGCGTCCTTCGCCATCGGCCACGCACAGCACACGCTGCCCCGCGTGCCAGACCGACGCGTGCTCGCGCAGCCATGCATTCGGCTCGGTGCCGAAGATGTAGTCATCGGTCCGGAAACGCTTGTTCCAGGTATCGGCAGCGTCGGCAAAGGCAGGAGGCGTAGGAGAGGTCATGGCAAATTAAGGCGAAACACACACTGATGGCATTGTGCCGGCTTGTCAAATCTCAAGGCCAACGCCTGTGCGATAGGGCACGATGGTGGCATTCCTGCTCTGGCAGCCTGCCGTCGTCCCATGCCAACCTCCCCCAACCTTATGCCACTGCGGCAGCGCACGCAACCGGCGACGCTGTCGGTCACCGCAGTAGCCTGCCTGCTGGGCATCGCAATCGCCGCCGCCTGCGGTCACGGACCGAACTCGGCGGCGGCCCTGGCCACCGTGCTGCTGGCCAGCCTGGCGCATGCCGCCGCCAACCTGCGGCACGTCAGCCCAAGCGATGCCGGGCCGGATCGCCCGGCCACCGCCCGGCAGGCGCGTGAGTTGGCCTCTGTGCTGGCCTTCTTCGCCGCTGCGTTCGGCCTGTTGCTGGCGGTCAAGAGCACGGGCCATGTGCTCGTGCTCGGCGCCGCGGGCCTGCTGCTGGCCTGGGCGTATTTGGCGCCACCGCTGCGGCTCGCGCAACGCGGGCTGGGCGTCGTCGTGGCGGCCCTGGCCTGGGGTCTGGTGGTGATCGGGGCCGACGCCGTGCAGCGCGGCACCCTCTTCATCATTCCGGCCGTCACCTCGGTGAGCTATGCGCTGCTGGTGGCCTGCCTGCATCTGGCAACGGAGTTGCGCGCGACGGGCGGCTCGGCAGCGGTCGGCCCATCGGGCGCCATGCAGCGGCTGGGGCGCGGCGGTGGCGCCGCGCTGTATCTGTTCCTCAGCACGGTGGCGCATCTCTGGCTGGCCATTGGCGTGGCCCTGCTGTACCAGCCCGAACCGGCCCAGTGGGGCCTGACCTCCTGGCCGGTCTCGTTGGCGGCCTGCATCCTGCTCTGGCGACATCACCACTCCGAGGCGATGCGACGGGCCGCCGTCGCCTTGAGCTGGGCCGCCCTGCTGCTGCACGGGCTGGCCATGGCGGCAGGCTTCTGGTCGCAGCATGCGGGATGAAATCGCCATGCCGCTGGTGGCTGCTGATTGATTTGGATCAGGCGCCACGGCACCCCACGTGGCACGATGCATTCACAGGTTTCACTCGCACCGGAGGTTGATATGAAACTGTTCCAGGATCTGTTTTTCACCGACTATGGCCTGATGAGCTTCCTCGGCATCGTGTTCATGATCGGGATGGCGATCTTCTTCGTGCGCCTGTTCACGCGCAAACCTTAGCGGCAGAGGGCGCAGCGGGGCACTGTGCCCCGCCACCTTTCCGCGTGCGTCAGCCCACGCGGGCCTTGAGCTTGTGCATGCTGCCCAGCAGCTCGGCAATGACTTTGGCCGTCGCTTCGTCGGTCAGTTCGCCTTGCTCGTTGAACTTGCCGGCACAGTGGTTGATGAAGACCTCGGGCTTGTTGACCACGAAGGCATTCATGAACACCATGACCTGGCGCAGGTGGTACTGCACGCGCGCGGTGCCCACCTGACCCGGCGAGGCGCCCATGATGCCCACCACCTTGCCGTCAAACGGTGGCTCCGGCGGGCGCGACAGCCAGTCCAGCGCGTTCTTGAGCACGCCGGGGATGGAGAAGTTGTACTCGGGCGTGACGATCAGCACTGCGTCGGCTGCACGCACCTGCGCCTTGAGCGCGGTCACGGCTGCCGGCTCGCCCGCAGCCCGCACATCGTCGTTGTAGAGCGGAATCTGGCTGATGTCGGCGATGGAGACCTCCACGCCAGCCGGAGCCAGCTTCTGTGCCGCGCGCAGCGCCATCGTGTTGAAGGAGCCTTTGCGCAGGCTGCCGGAGATACCGAGAACTTTCATAGCTTTCCTCTTTGAAAAAACAGAACCAGGCCGATCATTCGGCCTTGATGCCGATGTCGCGCACCAGCTTAGTCCAACGTTCGACATCGCGCTTGACCAAGGCCTTCGTCTCGGCCGCGCTCAAGGTCAGTGGTTTGCCCCCGGCCTTGCGGAAGTTCTCCTGCAGTTCGGGCTGCGCAATCACCTTGGCCAACTCGGTGCGCAGACGCTCCTGCACTTCAGCCGGCGTCTTGCTCGGCACGAAATAGCCAAACCAGGACTCCAGGTCCAGCTGCGCCACGCCCGATTCGATGATGGTGGGCACCTCCGGGTGCATGGGATTGCGCTCGGGGCCGGACACCGCCAACGCCTTCACCGTGCCCGCATTGACCTGCGCGCGTGCCGTGGACGACAGATCGAAGAACAGATCGACGCGGCCGCCCAGCAGGTCCTGGTAGGCGGCCTGCGCGCCACGGTAGGGCACATGCACCACGTTCACGCCGGCCAGGTGCCACAGTGCGGCCGCCAGCACGTGCTGGCCGGAACCATTGCCGGCCGAGGCATAGGTGAGCTTGCCGGGATTGGCGCGGGCGTAAGCCACCACCTCCTTGAGGGAACCGAAAGGCAGGTCCTTGCGCGCCATCAGCGTGTAGCTGTAGCTCACCGCCAGCCCCACCGGCTCGAAGTCGCGCAGGCTGTCGTAGGACAGCTTGTCGTACAAGCCCATGTTGAGCGCAATGTTGGAGACCGAGCCCATCAGCAGGGTGTAGCCATCGGGCGCAGCCTGGGCTGCGGCGTCGGTCCCGACCAGGGTGCCCGAGCCGGGCCGGTTCTCCACCACCACGCTTTGGCCGATCTGCTTGCCCAGGCGCTCCGCCAGCGCGCGTGCCACGAAGTCGAAGCCACCACCGGGCGGCTGCGGCACGATCACACGCAGCGGGCGGCTGGGATAGGCCTGGCTCCAGGCCGGCAGCGCCAAGCCACCCAGTACAGAAAGCACGACACGGCGCGAGAGGGGTGCCATACCAGCGGCCACCGCGGAACCGGCTTCGCCGGGCCACTGGTGGCGTCCCCTTGGGGGGATAGCGGCCGCAGGCCGATTCAGGGGGGTCATTTCAATTCTCCACCGGCGAGCCAACGCGCGCCCCGGCGGTAGAGCTCCTCCACCACGGGCCCCTTGAGCATGGGCATGTCCATCTTGACCTTGTAGCCGATGCGGGTCTGGATGTAGGCCAGGTGGCGATAACCTTCCGGGAACGTGGCCAGGGCCTGCTGGTCGAGCTTGAGCACCGCGGTGGGATCGACCGGATCGATGCGGTCCTTCTCGTAGATCGGCTGGCGGTGCAGCAGCTTCCATTCGCCGTTGTGCCTGACGACGAAATCGTGGAAGCGGCCGGTGCAGACCACGTCGCACAGCACCGGGCCGCTCTCGCCCTCCACCATGCCGCGCTGCGAGATAGTCATCTTGGTCTGGGCGATGGCCCGGTCCCCGGCCACCTCAATGGCCGAACCGCCCAGGAAGTGCAGGATGCTCACGCCCTTGGCCCAACCTTCTTGGGTAACGCGGATGAAGTCTGCAAACGGGCCCTGGAACCAGGTGGCCATCATCACACCCTCCGGGTGCCACACGGTGGCAAAACGCTCCCAGTCGCCGGCATCACGCCACACGGCCCAGCGCTCCACCATCTGGCGGATCAGCAATTCATCCATCAGTTTGTCGTTCATCGCTCGTCTCCTTTGTTTTTCAAAATCGCCGCTCAAGGCACCACGTAGTCCACCTGGTGGCGGGCAATGCGCAGGCCTGCCAGCTCGTCTTTCACGCGCAGGTGCTCGGGGTGCGCGCCATAGGCGTCCAGCGCGGCCTGGCTCTCGAACTCGGAATACAGCACCACGTCACAGGCGTAGTCAACGCGACTGACGTCGACCCCGATCTCCAGGTGCAGCAAGCCCGGAATACGCCCGCGCAGCCCTTCGAAGCTGCGCTGCAGTTGCGCGATGCCACGCGCTTTCTCAGCCGGCGTGTCGCCGCGCACGTTCCACATCACGATGTGTCGGATCATGGGCAGTCGGAGGTCAGGGGGTGGGTGGGAAGCCGGCCTTCTGCGGCCACAGGTTCACGAAGGCGTGCACCGTGGTGCTGGCATACAGGCCGGCGCGGGTAAACGGCTCATTCGCCAGCCAGGCGTGTGCCGCGTCGCGCGAGGGGAAGTCGATCACCAGCAGGCTGCCAAGCATGGTGCTGCCGTCGTCGTGGGTGAACGGGCCGGCAAAGGCCATGCGGTCGGCCACCTGGGCCAGGTACTCCTTGTGCACGGGGCGTACGCGTTGGCGCAACTCGCTGTGGTCGGGTTTGTCGAGCAGGATGAAGGCGAACAGCATGGATTCCTCTCAGAGATAGGCCAGCCAGGTGGAGAGTGACGGGAAGACGATGAGCAGCAGCAGCACGGCCGACATCATCAACACGAAGGGAAAGGCACCGGCAAAGATGTCGCGGATGGTGATGCGCGCGTCGTTCAGCGCCGACTTCACGGTGTAGACCGAGACGCCGAAGGGCGGTGTCAGCAGGCCAATTTCCACCGCCACCACCGTCACCACGCCGAACCACACCACGTCCATGCCGAAGCTGCGGGCAATCGGCAGCACGATGGGCAGCATGATCAACATGATGGACACCGAGTCGATGATGCAACCCAATGCCACCACGATGGCCACATAAGCGCCAATGAAGCCCCACGGCCCCAGCCCCAGGTGGGTGATGCCCTCGGTCACGGCGGCCGGCATGCCGGTCAGCGCCAGCATGCGGCTGTACAGCATGGCCGAGATGATGAGGAACAGCACCGACACCGAGACATAGCCGGTTTCCACCAGCACGTTCCACAGCTTGGCCCAGGTCAGGCGCCGCCGTACCAGCGCGATCGCCAGTGCGCCGGCAGCCCCCACGGCGCCGGCCTCAGTGGGCGTGAACAGGCCGCCGTACAAGCCACCGAGCACCAGCACGATGAGGATCAGGATCGGAATGAACTTGACCGTGGCACTGTGCCAGGTCTCCTGCGGCTCATCGCGGAGCACATCGGCCGCGCCCGGCACCAGGATCATGGCCGGGCGCAGATAGGCCATGCCGACGATCAGCACCGCAAACCCGAGGGCCAGCACGATGCCCGGGATGACGCCGGCAATGAACATGCGGCCGATCGACTCCTCTGCCAACACGCCGTAGATGATCATCAACAGCGACGGCGGGATCAGCATGCCCAGCACCGACGAGCCCGCCACCACGCCCACGGCAAAACGCGCGGTGTAGCCGTGGCGCATCATCTCCGGCACGGCCACCTTGGTGAAGACCGAGGCCGAGGCAATCGAGATGCCGGTGATGGCCGCAAACACCGCGTTGGCCCCCACCGTGGCCAGGCCCAGGCCGCCGCGGATGCGCCGCATCAGCCACTGGAACACATCGAAGGTGTCGCGCCCCACCCCCGAGACACTGACCAGCATGCCCATGAGTACGAAGAGCGGGATGACGCCGAACAGGTAGTCGCGGATGGCATCGTTGGCCGACGCGGCGACGAAACGTGCCGCCACCTCCGGGCTCTTGACCAGCCAGACGCTGAGGAAGGAAGTGACGATCAGCGCCACGCCGATGTGCATGCCGAAATAGATGCCGGCCAGCATCAGCACGATGGCCAGCGCGCCGATCTGCAAGTCAGTCATGGGCGGCCTCCCGCCAGTCCTGCACCGTCAACAGCAGGTACTGCAGCGCCGCCAGCACGGCACCCAGCAGCACCACCGCGCGCATGGGCCAGGTGGGGAAGGTGAAGACACCCTCCACGCCGAAGAACTCGCTGTCGCCCCAGGCGCGTGCCAGCAGCGGCCAGGTGGCGTAGGCAATCACGCCGCAAGCGAAGATGCCCGCCAGCGAAAACAGCGCGCGCAGCCGCTTGCCGGCGCGCGGCCGGCGCTGGATGAAAGGGTCGATGAACAGGTCGGCACGCGACATGCGGCCGTGGCGCAGCGTAGCCGGCAGCTGCAGGAAGACGATGACCACGATGCTGGTGGCCACCAGTTCGGCCACGCCGTCCAGCGGGTGGTTGATCAGGTTGCGCAGCAGCACGTCGGCGCACATCAGCAGCATGACCAGCCCGATCACCACCGAACCGGCGGCATTGAGCCCATCGACCAGCCGGCCATACAGGCTGCTCGGCGCGCTGGGCGCCGGTGCCGCTTCCAGATCGGTATTCGCTTCGTAAGACATGAATTACTTCAGCTCCCGATCCCAGTCGCGCGCTGGTTTGACACCGCGCTTGCGCAGCGCGTCCATGTAGGTCTTGACGATCTCCTTGGCTGGCCCTTTGCTCGCGTTGGCCTTGGCCCAGTCGGCGGCCAGGTTGGGCATGGTCTGCACCCACTTCTCGCGCTCGCCGCCACTCAGGTTGGTCAGGCGCACCGCGGGGGTCTGGTTGGCGCCGCGCTCCACCATGGTCTTGAGTGCGCCTTCGTAGCGCTGCATCAGCGTTTCGCCCAGGGCCTTGGAATACTCCTTGCCCACGTCCTTGACGATCTTCTGCACCTCGGGCGGCAGCTTGCTGTAGCTGTCCTTGTTCATGGCCATGCCGCCGATGTAGAGCGCGCCGATGTTCACCGTGGTGATGTAGGGTGCCACCTCGTAGATCTTGTTGGGCAGGATGCCGGTGGCAATGGAAATGGTGCCTTCACTCACACCACTCTGGATGTCGGTGTAGTAGCTGGTGAGCGAGCCGTCCACCGGCACCGCGCCGGAGCCCTTGAGCCACAGGCCGATGGAGCCCGGCGCCGAGATCTTGCGGCCCTTGAGGTCGGCGTAGGTGGCAATCGGGTTCTTGGTGAACAGGTGGTAGGTGTCCACGCCGGTGGCGCCGAGGAACACCATGTTGTTCTTGTCCCATTCCTTCTGCAGCGCCGGCACCTTCTCGTTCATCTCGTTGGCCACGTCGAGGATGATGCGCACGTCATCGGTGGTGAAGGGTGTCACGGTGCCGAACTGCGACAGCGGCATCTTGGCCGCCTCCAGGTTGTGGAACACCCAGCCGATGTCGGTCACGCCCTGCTCCACGCTGGTGAGCGTGGCGTTCATCTTGTAGAGCTGGCCGCCATAGGCCTCGCGCCACTCGATCTTGTAGCCCTTGTTCAGCGCCGCCACCCGCTTGTTGACCTCGGGCACGAACAGCGTGCTCATCAGCCCCACCCAGGGCAGCACCACCGGATGGCTGGAGGCGATGGTCAGCTTGAAGGTCTGCTGCGCCTGCGCCGGCAGCACCGCCGCCGTCGACAGCGCCACGCCCAGCGTCGTGGCCAGGGCGGTTTTCATCATCAGTCGCTTGCTCATGCTTGTCTCCTTGTCTGTTTGTGGAAGCAGTCTCACTGGCAAAAAATCACTTCTCGGGGTTGAGCACGAAGTCGTACTCCAGCAGGTAAGTGCCATCGGGCTGCTTGACCCAGTCCTTCACCAGCGACTGGCGCACGCCGAACACGGCGTCGGAGTCGAGGTACTGGTCGCCGTCGCGGAACACGTGGGTGATCAGGGTCTCGTAGCCGTCGGCCTTGATCATGAAATGCAGGTGGGCCGGGCGCCACGGGTGGTTCTTGCTAGCCCGCAGCATCTCGCCCACCGGGCCGTCGGTAGGAATAGGGTAGGCCTCGGCCCGGATGCTCTTGAAGTGGAACTTGCCATCCAGCCCGGACTTGAGCACGCCCCGCGCCTGCGCATGCGCCAGGTGGGCGTACTGCACGTCGTAGTTGCCGTCGGCATCGGCCTGCCAGACCTCGACGGTGGCATGCGGCACCGGCTCGCCGTTCAAGCCGCGCACCGTGCCGCGCACGATGCAGGGCTCGCCCTGCGCACCGTTGGCCACGTCCTCGCCATGGTCGTAGTGCGGCGCGTCTTCCACGTAGAAGGGGCCGAACACGGTGGATTCGGTACAGCCGGCCGGCTTCTTGTTGTTCTGCGCTACCACCAGCATGGACAGTCCCAGCGTGTCCGACAGCAGGATGAACTCCTGCCGCGTGTCGGTGCACATGTGGCCGGTACGCGTGAGGAAATCGATGCCTTTGAACCACTCTTCCTCGGTCAGCTTGGTCTCGCGCGCGAAGGCGTGCAGGTGCTGGATCAGGCTGGTCAGGATCTCCTTCAGGCGCGGATCGGGCGTCTTGGAGAAACGCTCGATCACCGCCTGGGTGATGGTGTCCTCATTCAGGTTGCGCATCTTGGGGGTCTCCTACGGGTTCTCGCTAGCGGACAAACTGTAGAAGTCCGCCACAATTTGCGAAAGAGCGCGGCCGCAAATGACTTTTCCGCGCAGCGAAAAAACAGGAGACGTGGGTGGACCGTTGGACGGAGCTGGAATTGTTTGTGCAGGTGGCCGAAACCGGCAGCCTGAGCCGTGCCGCCGAGGCCTTGGACCTCTCCAATGCCGCCGCCAGCCGGCACCTGCAGTCGCTGGAAGACCGGCTGGGCGCCCGCCTGGTGGAGCGCAACACACGCCGCCTGTACCTGACCGACACCGGCCAGGAATTCTTTGGCCGTGCCAAGGCCGTGCTGGCCGACCTGAAAGACGCCGAAGACGCGGTGAACGCCAGCACCCTCAACCCCACGGGCACGCTGCGCATCACGGCCTCGCTGTCGTTTGCCATGCACCACGTGGCGCCGCTGCTGCGCGAGTACACCCAGCGTTACCCCAACGTCACGGTGCACGTGGAAGCCGCCAACCGCTACCTGGACATCATCGACAACAACATCGACGTCGCCATCCGCACGCGCGAGTTCGAGCCGGACTCCAACATCACCGTGCGCCGGCTGGCCACCACGCGCCGCATCCTGGCCGCCTCACCGCGCTACCTTTCCGCGCATGGCCGGCCGAGGACGCTGGAGGACCTGGCGCAGCACAAGCTGCTGATCTACACCTACGCCAACAACCCCAGCGAGCTGCGCTTCACGCGCGACGGCCAGACCACCACGCTGCAGGTCAAGAGCCTGCTGGAATCGAACGACGGGCAGATCCTGCGCGCCGCCGCGCTGGACGGCATGGGCATCCTGGTGCAACCCACCTACATCCTTTATGAGGACATGGTGGCCGGCCGCCTGGTACCGGTGCTGGACGACTGGGACCTGCCTCGCCTGACCATCAACCTGGCCTACCCCAGCCGCAAGCACCTGTCGGCCAAGGTGCGCACCTTCATCGACTTCATGGCCGAGCACTTTGCGAAGATGAACTACGAGCAGAAGTGGACGGGGCGGTTTGGGGTGGATTGATCGAGAGGCTGGATTCGGCCATCTACAGACCTTCATCAACGTCCGGTCCGTCGCAATCTGTAAACACCTTCAAGGCGCGATTGTCCCCCGCATGGCCGCAGCCAAGTCAGCTTCCCCGCGACTCTCAAGAGCATCGGCAGCCCCCTGGCGGTCGGCTGCGTCCTTGTTCTGACTGAGCTTCCGCTTGACTTCGAGACGCATGATGTCGATCTCGATGCCGACGATCATCGATACCATCTTGTCGAGGTAGTCGGGCGGCGCATCGCCCATCTTCCAGGGTTTCGGTTCCGAACTCTCGTGGCGACGAGTCAGGCGCGCAACCACACCCCGTACGTATTTCTCGTCGTCCAAGATCCTCAGCTTGCCATGCACATGAACGACCTCATAGTTCCACGAGGGCACCTGCTTGTGGTGCGCGTGCTTGCTTGGATACCAGCTCGGTGAGATGTAGGCCTGCGCACCGCGAAAGATCACCATCACGTCGGAGTCGGACGGCACCATGTGCCAAATGGGATTCGCTCTTGCGACATGCGCGACCAAGGTTCCTGACGAGCCCCGGCTAACGTCGAGTTCGAACGGTAGATGGTTCGCATCCAGCCCGCCCGTTTGAGTGACAAGGATTCCGAGCGGGTGCTCACGAATGATCCCGTGCATCACGGGCAAGCTCGTTTCTTTGAAGTGGTCTGGTATGTACATGGGGTGGGCTTCGATGGTCGAGAGGATGGATTTCCCGACCAAGTTTGCGGCCATGCTGGCTTTGTGAGAAGCTCCGGTTTTGATATTTATCGGTGGACCAGTTGAAGAGCACGCAGCAGCCAGGGCCGGGGCGTCGCCTGTACGAGGAGATCAAGGCGCGTATCGCCGACGGAACCTACCCGGCCGGTTCGGCGCTGCCGTCGACGCGGGCCTGCGCGGACGAGCGCGGCATGTCTCGTACGACGGTAT
>JAYRLJ010000386.1:0-2841 GCA_041905305.1 Hylemonella sp.
CCGGCGAGCGTGGTCAGCTTGAACTCGATCAGCGTGATGAAAAGCTGCACCGCCAGCACGAAGAAACAGAGGATGACCACGAGCCACGCGAGGAACATCACGACGATCGGCGTGATGTTGATGAACACCTCCGGGAAGCCAGCCATCTGGCTGATCTGGTCGAGGATGGGCGCGCCAGCGTCGATGCCGGTTTTGGCCAGGCGCCCCGGCTGCAAGAACGTCTCCATGGTCAGAGTCGAGCCGGAAGCCGTGAGGCCCAGACCGGCGAACGACCGGAACACGATGCTCGCCAGCCAGTTGAAGTTGCCGATGATGTAGGCGAAGGCGCCGACGTAGAGCACCTTGCGGATGAGCTTGGTCATCACGTCCTCGCCCTGGCCGGTGGCGTGCCCCAATGCCCAGTAGAGCCCGGCCAGGGTCATGTCGATCGCCACCAGAGTGGCGGTGAGGAACGCGACTTCACCCCGCAGCAGGCCAAAGCCCGAGTCGATGTAGGTGGAGAAGACGTTGAGAAAGCGGTCGATGATGGCAACGTCGTTCATGGCCGTTCGTCCTGCGAAGTTGTGGGCGAGTCGAAGCTGGCCGGAATCGCTGGTAACTCGACCAGCGTCTGGTACTCGTCCGGCCCGGTGTGCCCGGAGAGGAAGCGCTGCAGGTCGGCCTGGGCGACCTGCGCGCAGAGCGCGCCATAGTTCTCGCCGCTGTCGCATTGCATGCGCAACGCATGCAGCCGCGCCGGATCGGCGGCCAGCGCATCGACCGACAGAACCTGCGGCCGGTCGCAACCGGCCAGCAGGCATGCAAGAAAGAACAGGACCGGCGCGCGGTTCATGGCTGGCCCGTCAGTTGCGATAGAAGCTCACGGACTGCGGCGTGTAGGCCGTGCCGCTGCCAAGGAAGCGCCGCGTCACCTCGCGCCCACGCTCGACGGCGGCGGCCTGTCGCGCCAGTTCCAGCGAGGCCGCGCGGTCCTGCGTGAGCTGGAGTTGCTGCGACTGGATGGACTGCTTGGCTTGCAGGGCCAGGAGCTGGTTGGTCGCCTGCATGGCCTGCAAGGCGCCGGTGGCCGACTGGCTCTGGCTGACCAGATCGGCCAGCACGCCCTCGTCCTGAGACAGGTTCTGCGACACCTGCGCCTGCATGCGCATAGCGGTCTGCAAACCGCCCAGCGTGTTCTTCCAGCGCTCGCGCGCGTCCTGGTACATCCGGTCGCCGCTGACGGTGGCGGCGTACTGTTCCGGGTACAGGCGCGCGAACTCGGCGTCCATGCGCGACAGGTCGTAGGCGAGCCCTCGCGCTTGCGCGATGAGTTGCTTGGTCGTTTCCAGGTTCGAGCGCAGGCGGTTGACCACGTTGAACGGCAGGTTCGCCAGATTGCGCGCCTGGTTGATGAGCATCTGCGCCTCGTTCTGAAGCTGCTTGATCTGGTTGTTGATCTGCTCCAGCGTGCGCGCGGCCGTCATGGTGTTCTGCACCAGGTTGGTCGGGTCGAGCACGATGTCGCCGATGCCGAACAGCGCATGCGCGGGCTGCACGGTGCCAATGGCCAGCGCGCAAGCGGTGGCCAGCGCGATCAGACGGGGTTTGAGGGAAGCATGGAAGGTCATGGCAGTTCTCCTTTGGGGTGGTGGTGGAACAGGTCGGCCGCCCAGTCCAGGCCGTGTTGCCGCAGCCAGGCAGGAGCAAAACCAACGGGGGAAGCGGAGGTGGACAGCTCGTCGATGAGGCGCTGGTCCTGCGGTGTGGAAGCGCCCGCGAAGGCGAGCGTGACCGGCCCGAGGTCCAGATCGAACAGGCGGTTGCCCAGGCGCGACTGGTAGTAGTAGTCGCGCTTGGGCTGGGCGGTGGCGACGATCTCGATCTGCCGGCTGTTGAGGCCGAAGCCTTCGTAGATCGTGCGAATCTGCGGCTCGGTGGCCTGCGGGTTCGGCAGGAAGATGCGGCTGGCGCAACTCTCGATGATCGCGGGCGCGATGGTTGAGTCCTTGATGTCGGCGAGCGACTGCGTGGCGAAGATGACGCTGACGTTCTTTTTGCGCAGCGTCTTGAGCCATTGGCGAATGCGCGCCGCGAACACCGGGTCGTCCAGGAACAGCCAGGCTTCATCGAGGATCAGCAGCGTCGGCGCGCCGTCGAAACGCTCGTCGAAGCGCGCGAACAGGTAGCCCAGCACGGCCAACACCGCAGCACTGCACGTCCGCGGCGCCCAGCCGGTCGCGGTCGGCATCCAGCAACTTGCCGTGGGCGCCACCGAGCACATAAGGCGCAAGTGCCTGACGCAGCACGTTGGACTGCAGCAGCACCGACAGGCCGGTGAGCGTGCGCTGCTCCATGGGCGCGCCCGCAAGACTGACGAGCGCCGACCAGATGACCGCCTTCTCGTCCGGGCCGACCGCAATGCCTTCGTGCCGCAGGCGGCCTTCAACCCATTCAGCCGCCCAGGTGCGATAGCCCTCACGGTCGATGCGGGCGAGTGGCTGAAAAGCGATGGAACCGTCCGCGCCCAGGTCGTAGTGCTCGCCGCCCAGACCAAGAATGGTGGCGCGCATTGAGCGCCCCATGTCGAAAGCGAAGATGCGTGAGCCGGGATAGCGGCGGAACTGCATCGCCAGCGTGGCGAGCAGAACCGACTTGCCCATGCCGGTCGGTCCGGCCACCAACGTGTGCCCCACGTCGCCGATGTGCGTCACCAGCCGGAACGGCGTCGCGCCCTCGGTGCGCGTGACGATCAGTGGCGGGCCGCCGAGGTGGTCGTTCTTCTCCGGCCCGCCCGAGTTCGACACCAAACGCTGCAAGTTATTGATTTGCTTGAAGTGACCGTCTGAATTTGTCACTACAGCA
>JAYRLJ010000033.1:0-16124 GCA_041905305.1 Hylemonella sp.
GAAGACCCTGGTCATCCGCAACGGCTGGTTCAGCTACCGCTGGACCCAGATTTTCGAGATGGGCAGCATCCCGGCTTCGTCCACGGTTCTCAAGGCCCGTCGCGTCGGCACCGGCGCTCAGGCGCCCGGGGTGCCGTGTCCGGTGGATGAGGTGGTGGCCACCATCAAGGCCCAGAAGCCCGACGTGGTGTTCGCGCCGCACGTGGAGACGGCTGCCGGCATGATGCTGCCCGACGACTACCTTCGCAAGGTGACCGACGCCGTGCATGAGGTCGGCGGCCTGTTCGTGCTCGACTGCATCGCCTCCGGCTGCATGTGGGTGGACATGCAGGCCACCGGGGTGGACGTGCTGGTCAGCGCGCCGCAAAAGGGCTGGAGCGGTTCGCCCGCCTGCGCCATGGTCATGCTCAGCGAGCGTGCTCGTCAGGCGATCGACGGCACCACCAGCACCAGCTTCGCAGCCGATCTCAAGAAGTGGCTGCAGGTCATGGAGGCCTACGAAAACGGCGGCCACACCTACCACACCACCATGCCCACCGACGCCCTGGCCCGCCTGGACCAGGTGATGCGTGAGACCAAGGAGTACGGCTTCGAGAAGGTCCGTCAGGAACAGATTACCCTGGGCGCCAAAGTGCGCGCCCTGCTGGAGCGCCGCGGCTTCGTCAGTGTGGCCGCGGCCGGCTTCCAGGCGCCGGGTGTGGTGGTCAGCTACACCACCGATCCCGAAGTCCAGAACAGCAAGAAGTTCCTCGGGCTGGGCCTGCAGACGGCCGCGGGGGTGCCGCTGCAGTGCGATGAGCCGGCCGACTTCAGCACTTTCCGCATCGGCCTGTTCGGCCTGGACAAGCTGCACAACCCCGGCCGCAGTGTCGCGCAGCTGTCCGAGGCACTGGATAAGCTGGGCTTCACCGAGAAAGTGGCCGCCACCGCCTGACGTTCGACGTCACGCAAAGCAAAACGCCCCGGGTCGCAAGACCGGGGGCGTTTTGGTTTGGGTAGGGCTTACTTGAAGATCACCCTCTTGTGGCCGTTGTGCAGCACGCGGTGCTCGCTGTGCCATTTCACGGCACGCGCCAGCACCTGGCTCTCGGTGTCACGGCCGAGCGCGGTGAGGTCTTCCACGGTCTTGCTGTGGTCCACGCGTGCCACGTCCTGCTCGATGATGGGGCCTTCGTCGAGGTCGGCTGTCACGTAGTGGGCGGTGGCGCCGATCAGCTTCACACCGCGGTCGTGCGCCTGGTAGTAGGGCTTGGCGCCCTTGAAGCTGGGCAGAAAGCTGTGGTGGATGTTGATGGCCTTGCCGGAAAGCTTGCGGCACAAGTCGTCCGAGAGCACCTGCATGTAGCGGGCCAGCACCACCAATTCGGCATTTTCGGCCTGGATCACCTCGTACTGCTTCGCTTCCGCCTGCGGCTTGGTCGCGGCCGTGACCGGGATATGGTGGAAGGGCACGTTGTAGCTGGCCGCCAACTGGTAGAAGTCGCGGTGGTTCGACACGATGGCCCGGATGTCGATCGGCAGCAGGCCGATCTTCCAGCGAAACAGCAGGTCGTTCAGGCAATGCCCTTCCTTGCTGACCATGATGACGGTGCGCATGGCCTGGCTGACCGGGTGCAGGCTCCACTGCATGGCAAAGGGCTCGGCAAACAGCTTGAGCTGCACCTGCAGATCCTCATAGGACACCTGGGCACAGGAGAACTGCACGCGCATGAAGAACAGGCCGGTGGCATGGTCGTTGTACTGCGCCGCTTCTTCGATGTTGCCGCCGTGTTCCAGCAGAAACCCGGACACGGCGTGCACCAGACCCAGACGGTCGGGGCAGGAGAAGGTGAGGATGTAGGCGTTGCTCATGGCGCAATTGTCGCAGGATGGGCACCTTTGTTGTGCAGTTGGCAAATTTGATCTAAAATTTATCAAATTTAGCAATAAATCCGACTAAACTGTCGGAAATAACAAATTCGGCAGCAGGTTTACTGCGTGTACGAAGCATAAGAAGCGACAGGGCTTCGTTGGGGTTGGGAAATGAACGTTCTGCTTACCGGCGGCACGGGTTACATCGGCAGTCACACGGCTGTCGCGTTGTCACTGCGTGGCCACCGTGTGGTGCTGCTCGACAACCTGAGCAACAGCAGTGTTGAGGTCGTCGACCGTCTGACCGAGGTCGTGGGCGAAGCCTTGCCCTTTGTGAAGGGCGATATCCGTGACACGCCGCTGCTCGTCAACACGCTGCTGACGCACAAGATCGATGCCGTCATCCATTTTGCCGGCCTGAAGTCGGTTGGCGAGTCGGTCCAATCGCCTGTCGCCTACTACGCCAACAACGTGCAGGGCACCATCAGCCTGCTTCAAGCCATGCAGGCCGCCGCGGTGTACACGCTGGTCTTCAGCAGCAGCGCGACCATCTACGGCGAACCCCGCTACCTGCCGCTGGACGAGGCGCACCCCACCAGCGCCACCAATCCCTACGGTCGCAGCAAGCTGCACATCGAGGAAATGCTGTCGGATGTGGCGAGCTCCGACCCGGCTTGGCGGATCGCCTGCCTGCGCTACTTCAATCCGGTTGGTGCGCATGAAAGCGGCCTGCTGGGCGAGCGCCCGAGCGGGACGCCGAACAACCTGATGCCGCTGATGGCCCAGGTGGCCACGGGGCGGCGGTCGTCGCTGGACGTGCTGGGCAGCGACTACCCGACCGCCGATGGCACCGGCGTACGCGATTACATCCATGTGATGGACCTGGCCGAAGGCCACACCGCGGCGCTCAACTTCCTGCACCGGCAGGCCGGCTGGCACGCTTTCAACCTCGGTACCGGCCAGGGGCACAGCGTGTTCGAGATGCTGCGTGCCTACGAGCAAGTCAGCGGGCGCCGCATGCCGTACCGCCTGATGCCGCGGCGACCGGGCGATGTGGCGAGCTGCTATGCCAATGCCGACAAGGCGGCGGCCGAGCTGGGCTGGCGGGCGCAGCGCACGCTGGATGACATGTGCCGCAGCAGCTGGCGTTTTGAGAACCAGACTGGCCGCAAGGCCGAGCGCCTGCTGCGGGCACCGGTCAGCCAGGGCGCCCAGCCGGTGTCCATCGCCGGTTGATGTTCCCGAGCTGGCAGACTATGCGTCTGCCTGCCGTCAGAGGGCGTGTCCCCCCGCGGGCAGGATGCGCACACGCAGTCCTAGACAGAAGCCAAGATAATCGGCGCCCCCCATGCAAATGATGAACACGACGATTCTCCTGCGGCTCGCGGCCGTCGCTGGCAGGCGGGTGCGCGTCTGGGGGGCGGCCCTGATGCTGGCATTGGCGACCCTGCCGGCCCTGGCTATGCCGGGGCAGCCGGCCGTGGCATTTTTTTATGGTGCGAATCCGCCTTGGGACAGCCTGCAGGCTTTCGACCTGGTCGTGGTCGATCCGGACCATGTGGCCCGCCCGGCCGAGGTGGGCCTGTTGCACACCGAGCTGGCGGCCTATGTGTCGGTTGGGGAAGTTCACCCTTCGAGACGCTACGCCGGAAAGGTTCCGCCGCACTGGTTGCGTGGCGACAACGTCGCCTGGCGCAGCCGGCTGCTTGACCAAGCGCAGCCGGAGTGGCCGAGTTTCTTTGTCGACGAGGTGATCGCGCCCCTGTGGCAGGCCGGGTACCGCGCGTTCTTCCTGGATACGCTGGATTCTTACCACCTGTTCGCCAGTACGCCGGCCGAGCGCGCGCAGCAGGAGGCTGGCCTCGTGGCCGTGATCCGCATGCTCAAGCAGCGCTATCCCTCGGCCCGGCTGATCTTCAACCGCGGGTTTGAAATCCTCGACCGGACGCATGACGCGGTGGCCCTGCTGGCGGCCGAGTCGCTCTACAAACGCTACGACGCGTCGCGCCAGGCCTATGGCGATGTCCCGGCCGAAGACCGTGCGTGGCTGCACGAGCAACTCACGCAGGCGAAGCGGCGCTACGGCATCCCGGTGATCGCGATCGACTATGTCCCGGCGGCCGAGCGCGAACAGGCCCGGGACGCCGCGCGCCGCATCAAGGCCGACGGTTTCATTCCGTGGGTGGCCACGCATGACCTGGCGTCACTGGGGGTGGGGGCGGTCGAAGTCATGCCGCGCAAGGTGCTCATGGTGCTCAATGCACGTACCGACCAGTATGCGCTGACGTTGAGCGAGCCCGTCCGCCACGGGACGCTGCCGCTGCAGTACCTGGGCTACACGGTCGAGTACGCCAACCACCAGACGCTGCCCCAGGGCACGCTGAACGGGCGTTACGCCGGGGTGGTCGTCTGGCTGGAGGGACGCACCGAACCCGCGGAACACAAGGCGATCGCCGACTGGCTGGCGCGGCCGGTGGACGAGCGTGTCCCGGTCGTGTTCGTCAATGACGTGGGGCCGATGCTGACCGCGCCTCTGCAGCGCCGGCTGGGGGTGAGCCAGGGGCCGGATGACAGCCGGAGCCGGCTCGTCCGTGTCGAGCACCAGTCACCGCTGTTGGGCTACGAGCAGCGCCCCCGTCCGCATCCGAGCGAGTTTGTACCGCTGGAAGCGGATGCCATCGAGCCCCTGCTGGTGCTGTCCAAAGGCAAGGCCCGGCAGGTGGCTGCGGCCGTGACCTCCTGGGGCGGCTATGTGATGTACCCCTACGCGGTCATCACCGTCCCCAGCACCGAACAGGAGCGCTGGGTCATCGACCCTGTCGCGTTCTTTCGCCGCGCCTTGCGCCTGCCCGACCTGCCGGTGCCGGACGTGACCACCGAGACGGGGCGGCGCATGCTGCTCATCCACATGGATGGCGATGCCTTCATCAGCCGCAGCGAACTGCCCGGCGCGCCGTATGCGGGCGAGTTGCTGCGTGACCGCGTCGTGAAGCGCTACGCACTGCCGATGACGCTGTCGGTCATCGAGGCCGAGTTGTCGCCGCAGGGGCTGTACCCGCAGCTGTCGGCTCGCTTGGAGGAAGTGGCACGCGAGATCTTCCGCGCGCCGCATGTCGAGATCGCCTCGCACAGCTACTCGCATCCTTTCGTGTGGCACAAGCTCAAGCGCAACCCGGGTGCTGACGACTACAACCTTGAGATTCCGGGCTACGTCTTTGACCTGCGACGGGAGATCGAGGGTTCCCGTTCGTACATCGAAGCCCGTCTGGCGCCGCCGGGCAAGCGGGTGGCGCTGTTCCTGTGGACCGGGGACACCCGGCCTGGCCGTGAAGGCCTGGCGCTGGCCAGGCAGGCCGGGATGCTCAGCATGAACGGTGGCGACACGATGGCCACCCGCTCGCGGGCCACCCTGACCGCGGTGGCGCCGTACGGCATCCAGATCGGCGATCAGTTCCAGGTGTTTGCCCCCAACCAGAACGAGAACGTCTACACCAACAACTGGACCGGCCCGTTCTACGGCTACGAGCGTGTGCTGGAGACCTTCGAGTTCACCGAACAGCCGCGCCGGCTCAAGCCCGTGAACATCTATTTCCACACCTACATCCTGACCAAGCGCGCCAGCCTGCAGGCGCTGGAGAAGGTGTTCGACTGGGCATTGTCCCAGGAGCTCACGCCGGTGCGGGCCTCGGACTACGTGCGCAAGGTGGAGGCCTTCCAGCACTTTGCCGTGGCGCGCACGGACCAGGGCTGGCGCCTGCGCGGCAATGGCGCATTGCGCACGGTGCGCAGCCCGTCTGCCATGGGCGTGCCGGATCTGGCCCGCAGCCAGGGCGTGGCGGGTTACGCCGCGCACCAAGACAGCATCTACACGCATCTGAGTGGCGCATCGGCGGACCTGATCTACGCCCCGGTGCCTACCGCCGCGCCGCGTCTGGTATCGGCCAACGCGGCCGTGCAGGGCGCCGGGCCGACCGAGCGCGGCTATCGCTGGCAGTTCGCTGGCGAAGTGCCCTTGCGCTTCACCCTGGCTGACGCCGGCGACTGCCGCGTGATCGGCGCCGGGCAGGAACTCCGCCCGACGCGTAGCCGCGACGGGCAACTTCACTACCGTTTGAGCCATCATGCTGCCGGATCGATCGAAGCGATATGCCGTCACTGATGGCGAGCCGCCCCGGCTGCGCCTCGTCCGTACCTGGCAACTGGCCTTGACGGCGCTGTTGGCAGTCGGTCTGCTGCGCGCGATCTTTCCGCAGCAGAAGCTGGTGCAGCGCCTGTACGACCAGGAGCGGCTCGACGACCTCAGCCTGTCCTATGTCCAGAATCTGTACCGCACCGAGCCGCAGAACTTCGATCTGAAGATCCTGCTGGCGCGTACGCAACCGGATGTCCGCGCAGAGGCGCTCGAAGCGGACCTGGCACCGGTGCTCCGGGACGGCGATCTGCGGCAACGCTCGGAAGCCCGCTTGCTGCTGTTGCAGCGCTACGAGACGGCGGCGAGTGCCACCCCGGCGCAGGCATCAACCTACGAGCGCAAGCTTCGGCAACTGGTGGCCAGCGTGTCGCAGGACAGCGTGCCGCCTCATCTGGCGGGTGCGTTTGCGGCCACCGCGTTACGGCTCGGCATGTCCCAGGAAGCCGTGCGCCTGCTGGGGCAGATCTCGGCGCAGGAGCCGGCGATGGCGCTGCCGGCCTACGCCGAGTCGGCCCTGGCCCAGGGACGCCACGAACTGGCCGCGGAGTACTACCTGCTGGCGCGCAACCAGACCGCCGATCGCAAGCTGGCGCGGACCTATTTCCGGCAAGGCATTGCCAGTTTGATGGCGGCCAGCCTGTTCCATCAGGCCATGGCTGCCGCCGAGCGCAGCGTGGGCGACCTGCAGGACGACCCCGAGACCCTGCGCTTCCTGACGCGCACCGCGCTGGCGGCGGGCGATCCGGGGCGCGCCGCTGCGTATGCCGAGCGGCTCGTCTTTCCGGCGCCGGCGGGGAGTGCGCCATGAGAACGCTGGGCGGCTGGATCGTGGCAGGCGGGCTGATCGTCACGGCGGCACAGGCCCGTGACGGGGCGGCCAACGTTTCGCCGGTCACGCCAGCGGCCAGTCCGGCCGTGACCAGAGACTTCAATGAACAGGATGCCGAGCTGGCCTATCAGGCGTTCATGGCCGACGCCCGGCTGCCCCAGGCCCTGCGCCTGGCGCGGCAGGCGGTCCAGGCGCGGCCGGCCGACCCGGTGTGGCGCCGCCGCCTGGCGCAGGTGGCAGAGTGGTCGGGTGACGTGGCGCTGGCCTGGGAACACTGGCGCCATCTGCTGCGCCAGGGGGACCAGACGCCGGATGTGCTGCAGGGCGTGCTCCGGCTCGCGCCGGTGGTCGGGGAGCCGGAACTGGCCTTGCAGGCGTGGTTGCTGCAGGTGCCGCACCTGCGGCCCACGCCGGCGCAGTGGAATGACATCCGCTACCTGTTCGAACTCAGTGGTCAGCCCTTGGCGGGCAGCCGGTTCTTCGAGCAGCAGTACGGACGCGACCCGCAGCCGCAGTTGTTGCAGCAGGCGGCGGAACTGGCCGAGAACGGCGGTGATGATGCGCGGGCACTCCGGCTCTACCTGCAGCGCGCCGACCAGGCGCCCTTCAATGCGGACAGCGTGATCCGCGCCGCGGTCCTGTTGATCCGCGCCGAGCGGCTGGCCGATGCACATGCGTTGCTGGCGCGCCACCAGACGCAGGTTGACGACGCCCAAGCGGAGTTCTGGCGCCTGCTGGGCAACGTGGCCTGGGAACTGATGGAAGAGGCGTCGGCACGCCAAGCCTTCGGCCGCTATGTGCGCAGCCCCGACGCCACGGTGGGCGACTGGTCGCGGTTGATCTACCTCGCGCGCCAGCAGGACCCGAGGCAGGCGGCGGAACTGGCCTACCAGGCCTACCGCCGCTACGGTGAGCTAGGCAACCTGCTGCAGGCGTTGAACCTGCATGTCGAGGTGGGTGACGTCGTCGGCGTCGAAGCGCTGCTGCAGCGCCTCGGGCCCCAGGACCTCGCGCTGGCGGAGCAGGATGCCGGCTTCTTGATCCTGCGCGCGCAGCATCGCCAGCGGTCAGGCCGTCATGACGAGGCGTGGCGCGACTATCGGCGGGCGCTGGCCTTGCCGGGCGAGGACGATGCAGCGCTGGTGTCGGCACTGTGGTTCCTGATCGATGCCGCACGGCCGCGGGAGCTGGAGGCGCTGCTGGAGATGGCCCGCGTTCGCGCAACGGACAACCCGGAGTTCTGGCTGCCGATGGCGGCGGCCCATCACCAGCTGGAGCGTTACCGCGAGGCGCTGGTCTGGTACCGCAAGGAGATCCGGAGGCAGCCACAGGACGTGTTGCTGCTGCTGAATGCCGCCGACCTGTTGCAGCGGCTGCAGCAGCCCGGAGCCGCGCTGCGCATCCAGCGCCATGCCTGGGCACGACTGCGCGAGCAGCAGGCGACGCCGGAGGCGCTCAATGCCGCGCAGCAGCGCGCCCTGCTGCAGCTCGCGCTGCAGAACCAGCCCGGCGATGCGGCAGCAGCGCAGGTGGCGCAACTGCTCCAACGCCTGCGCGGATTGCCACAGGCGCCGCAAGCGCCGCAGGACGATGTACGCCAGAGCGCGGACCTGATCCTCGGCTGGATGCTGGCGCAGAACCAGAGTGCGGCAGCCCGCCAGTGGCTGTGGCGTCACTACCTGTTGCAGGCGGACCCGGCGATGCGGCGTCCGCCGCCCCTGCTGCAAAGCCAGCTGGCGGTGCTGGAGCAGGACCGGGCCGGCATGGCGCAGTTGCTGGCCACGGGATCCGATCGCCTGCCCGCGAGCCTGCGCCACGACATGGCGCGTACGTCGGGCCAGCCTGCGCTGGCCGAGACGGTCTTGTTCAATGCCATGGCACGCAGTCCCGATGACCCAGAGCTGCATGACCGCTGGCGGCTGCAGGCGACGCCGCGCGCCGACTACGTGCAGTTGCGCTGGTTCAGCAGCCAGTATGGCGGCCTGGATGCGACCAGCCGCCAGCTCGACACCAGCGGCGTGCAGATGGAGGCCCGCCTGACGGCGGCGCCCGGATGGCAGGCGTTGCTGGGCTGGACGGTCAGCACCCAGACCTCGGGTGATGCGAATGTCGCGTCCTACCTGCCCGGCGCCGAGCGCCTGGCCAGCGTCGGGTTGCGCCATGAACACGCCGGTGCGGCCAGCCAGATCCAGCTGTTCCAGCGCGACGAGTACCGCGTCAGCAATGGTCTGCGTGTGGCCCACAGCCGTGCCCTGAACCCGCGCCTGCAGCTTGACGCTGCGGTCGGCTGGCACCAGGATGCCAGTGACAGCCTGCCGCTGCGGGTGGCGGGCATGGAAGACCAGCTGCAGTTGGGCGTGGCCTATGCGCCGGACGCACGGACCTATGCGCGCGTGGCCGCTCGGGTGTCGCGTTTCCAGAGCCAGTCGGGCGGGGCGATTGGCGAGGGGCGGGTCCATGACGCCGAGGCCGGGTATCGGCTGCGGCTGCAGTACCCGGACTGGCGGCTGCGGGTGTTCGTGTCTCAGGTGGCCTACGACGATGCGTCGGCTGCCGCACAATCGGCGGCCGACCTGTCGCCGCGCCTGCGTGCCGAAAGTGATGCCGGCCGTGTCGACGCGGCCCGCTACTTCCTGTCGCGCGGCAGCACGACCTGGGGCGTCTGTGCCGGCATGGGCGAGACCCGGGGCGGTCAGAGCCTGCAGGAAGGCTACAGCCGGGTGGTGTTGCCGTTCGCCGATGTCTGCGCGACCCAGAACAGCCTGAACGGTGATGGCTACGCCGGCGCCGTGGGGCTCGCCGGCCGCCTGTGGGGGCGGGACCATGTGTCGCTGCGGCTGGAGCAGAGCAGTGGCGGGGCGGGTAACGGTGCGCTGGCGCGGACGCTGGCCTTGCGTTACCGCTACTATTTTTGAAAGAGAAGGTACAGGATGATGAACCGAAGAATGTGCTTGCTGGCGGCCCTGGCGTTGACCGGGTGTGCGGGCCGCCCGACTTTGAGCGCCCACCAGCCGGACGGTGCGCTGGACGCGGCCGAGGTCTGGGCGCTGCTGCCCCTGCTCAACCACACCGACACACCGCAGGCCGCGCTGGCGGCCGAGACCCTGGTCGAGCATGCGCTGCGCCTGCGCGGCATCAGCCGGCTGGTGCGCTACCCGGCGGCGATGGGGCGTGACGGCCTGTTCGAGCCGGCCGAGCGTCGGCTGGTGGAGGAGGCGCAGAAATGGGCGCAGCAACAGGGTGCCCGTTATGGCGTGACCGGCGCTGTCGAAGAGTGGCGCTACAAGGTCGGCCTGGACGGCGAACCCGTCGTCGGCCTGACTTTGCGCGTGCTGGACCTGAAGGACAGCCGGGTGGTCTGGACGGCTTCCGGTGCCCACACCGGATGGGTGCGTGACTCCCTGGCCGGCGTGGCCGGCCAGTTGCTGGCGAGCTTGACCGAGACGCTGGCCGTGCGGGCTGGCGGGCCGGCTCGCTGATTCCGCGCATGAACCCTCGCATGGTGCTGTCGTGGCTGGGGCGTGTACGCCAGCACTTGCAGCCGGCCGACGCCACCGAGCGCGCCAAATGGCTGGAGGCGGCCTTGGTGCCGCTGCTTTGCCTGGCCTTGGCCTGGTGGTGGCGTCCGCAGGATCCGTTCCTGCTCGGGCTGCATTTCCCCTGGCTCTGGCTCGGGCCGGTGCTGGTGGCGTTGCGCTATGGCGTGTCGGCGGGGCTGGCGGGCGGCGTGCTCTACGTCGGGGCGTGGTTCTTGGCACGCGCGATGGCGGTGCCGGCCATCGTGCAGGCTGATTTTCCGCGTGACTTGTTCTTCGGTGGTGGCCTGTTGGTGCTGCTGTGTGGACAGTTCGGTGACCTCTGGCACGAGCGTTTCCAGCGCCTGGAGGAGAGCAGTCTCTACATGAGCGAGCGCCTGGCGCGCCTTACCAAGCGGCACCTGCTGCTGAACCTGTCGCATGACAAGCTGGAGCAGGAGATGCTGGCGCGCCCGGGCTCGCTGCGTGACGCGCTGGCGGAACTGCGCCAGCTGATCATCCAGTCCGGGGCGCAGCCGGGGTCGCTGCCGGCGACCGGTGCCTTGCTGCACTTGCTGGAGCGTTACGTGAAGATCGAGGCGGCAGCGCTGTATGCCGCGACCGAGCAGGACGGGCGGGTGGTGCTGGGCGCCCTGCAGGGCGCGGTGGGCGAGCCCGCGCCGTTGATCGCCGATGACGCCTTGTTCCAGCTGGCCGTCGAGCAACGGAAACTGGTGCACATTGCGCGCCATGAGGTGTCGTACGAGCGTGCGTCCAGCCAGCTGGTCGTGGCGCCGCTGCTGTCCAGTGATGACCAGCTGGTCGGTTTCTTCGCCGTCTCGAAGATTCCCTTCTTCTCCCTGAGCGTCGAGAACCTGCAGATGCTGTCGGTCATGCTGGCCTACTATGCCGACTATGTGCACAACGGGCCGGAGATCGCCCGCAGCCGGGCCATGCTCCCGGCGATTCCGGACACCTTTGCCGAAGAGCTGGCCCGCATGCAGCGCATGCAGCGCAAGGTGGGCGTCGGCAGCCAGATCCTGATTCTGCTGTTTGCCGGCCGCCTGAAGGACGAGATTCCGGACCAGCTGTTGCAGATCAAGCGCGGGCTCGATCTCTACTGGCTGGCCCGTCGCCCGGACGGCGTCGTGGCGGCCGCCATCCTGATGCCGTTTGCGACCGCCATCGGGGCCAACGGCTTCCTGCAGCGGATCGAAGGCTGGCTGCGGCAGCGCTGGGGCGGTGACTTTGCAGCGCTGCAGGTCGAGGTGGTTCGCGTGGACTTCGATCGGGAAAATCCGCTGCAGGTCATGGCCCGGGTGATGTCGTCATGAACGGTGTCTACGGCGGCATGATCCTGGCCGCGGTCCTGCTGGACATCGCAGTGCTGCTCAGCCCGATGGCACGCATGCAGACGGCATCGTCTTTCCTCGCGGTCCTGGGCGTCCATGTGGTGGCGTCGGTCGCGGTGGCCCAGGGCGGCCTGCAACTGCTGCCGCGACGCTACCGGCGCAAGGCCGGCTGGACGCGCTTCCTGCTGTTCGATCTGGCGTTCCTGGCGCCGCTACTCGGTCCGCTGGGTATCGTGCTGGTGTCGCGCAGCCTGGCGCGCAGGAAACGGAACGTCAATCCCATGGCGACCTCCCTGGCGGTCAACCTGCCGGAGTACGACATCCGGACCCAGGATCCGCAGCGCGGCAGCCAGGGCACCATCCGCTCCCGCCTGGCCGAGCACGTGCCCGACAGCGTGCGCATGAAGTCCCTGCTGACCCTGCAGGCGGTTCCCAGCCGCGTTGCCAATCCGATCCGCGAGGCGCTGCTGGCGGACCACAGCGACGACGTGCGCCTGGTCGCCTTCGGCATGCTGGAAAAGGAAGAAAAGAAGCTCACGGTGCACATCCACCAGGAGCAGGAGAACCTGGCGCGCGACCAGCCGCGCGGTGCCCGTTACAGCAGCCTGCGCCACCTGGCGGAGCTGCACTGGGAAATGGTCTACGCGGGGCTGGCGCAGGGCGAGTTGCGGCGCCACGTGCTGGGTGAGGCGCGTGACTACCTGGAGCAGGCCCTGGCCCTGCAGGACGTGCCGGACAGCGGCATGATGCTGCTCAAGGGCCGGATCCTGCTGGCGCAGGGACAGACCGAGGAGGCGGAGGCTGCGCTGCGCCAGGCCCTGATCCTGGGCCACTCGGAGGTCGCCGTCTTGCCTTATCTGGCCGAGCAGGCCTACCTGCGCGGTAACTACGCGCAGGTCAGGAACACCATGCAGCATCTGCAGGAGCACCACGTCGCGGCCGGCGAGCTGCCCATGGTGAAGCTGTGGGCGGGCAACGAGGAGGTACACCATGTCAAGCACCGCCATGTCGCCCAGCACCTCTGAGGTCGACTGGCCCAAGGCCGAGCAGGTGGATGTGCTGCTTTTGCTCGAAGGCACCTTTCCCTTCGTGGCCGGCGGTGTGTCCAGCTGGGTCAACCAGATCATCCGTGGCAACCCCGACGTCCGCTTTGGCGCCCTGTTCATCGGCGCGCGCAAGGAGGACTACGGCCCCATGCGCTATGCCCTGCCGGACAATCTGGTCCATCTGGATGCGGTCTACCTGTGGGATTCCGGTGCGCCGGCGCGCGCACGTCCTGCCCCTGCGCAAGCCGATGCGGCCACCATGGCGCAGGTCAACGAGATGCATGACAGGCTGCGCCATGGCCTGGACCAGCCGGACAGCCTGCCCCTGTTTGCCGGCCTGCTGGAGCAGGCGCATCCGCAAGGGACGTTGCGGCGCGAGGTCTTCCTGCACAGCGAGGCGGCCTGGCAGCGGATCAAGACCAGCTACCAACGCCACAGCACGGACCCGTCCTTCGTGGACTACTTCTGGACCGTGCGGACCCTCCACGCCCCCCTGTGGGTGCTGCGGCAGGCCGTTGACCGCTGTCCGCCAGCGCGCATCTATCACTCGGTCTCAACCGGCTACGCCGGCACGCTGGCCCTGCTTCTGAAGCATCTGCGGCCGCGGCCCTTCATCCTCAGTGAGCACGGCATCTATGTGAAGGAACGCAAGATCGATCTGTACCAGGCGGAGTGGCTCAAGGACAACCGCACCCACTTCGAGCGCGACCCGTCTCAGGGCAGCTACTACCGCGAGCTTTGGATACGCTTCTTCGAGCACCTGGGCCAGCTCACCTACCAGTCGGCGGACCACATCGTCGCGCTCTACGAGGCCAACCGGCAGCGGCAGGTGCTCGACGGCGCGCCGGCCGAACGGACCTCCTGCATCCCGAACGGTATTGACGTGCAGCGCTTTGCTCCGCTGCGCGCGCAGCGACCGGCCGAGCCGCCGCCGGTGCTCTGCCTGATCGGGCGCGTGGTGCCGATCAAGGACATCAAGACCTTCATCCGCAGCATGCGCACGGTGCTGACCCGCCTGCCGCAGGCCGAGGCCTGGATTGCCGGCCCGGAGGACGAGGATCCGGCCTACGCGCAGGAATGCCGTGACCTGGTGCGGCGCCTGGGCCTGGAAGGCTCGGTCAAGTTCCTGGGCTTCCAGAAGTTGCCGGAACTGTTGCCGCGCATTGGGTTGGTCGTGTTGAGCTCGATCAGCGAGGCGCTGCCGCTGGTGGTGCTGGAAGGCTATGCCGCGGGCGTGCCGGCGGTGAGCACCGACGTCGGCTCCTGCCGGCAGCTGATCCACGGGCTGCCGGGTGACGATGCGGCCATCGGTGCGTCCGGCCGCGTGGTGCGCATCGCCGACCCGGAGGCGTTGGGGCAGGCCTGCCTGGAGCTGCTGAGCGATGCGCCGGCCTGGCAGCGCGCCAGCGCGGCTGCCATACGGCGGGTCGAGACCTACTACCAGCAGGACATGATGTTCGAGCGCTACCGCGCTTTGTACCAGCAGGGGTTTGCGTGGCAGGCATAGGGTTCGAGCTGCGCAAGCTGCTGGCCAAGCGTTCCCTGCTGGGAACGCTGCAGGCCTACGCCTACGCCGGCCTGATCGGCTCCGGGCCCATGGTGCTGTCCATCATCGGCATGGTGCTGATCGGTGTGCTGAGCTTCGGCGTCGTGATCCCGCATGCGCTGATCACGCAGTTCCAGATCACGGTGACCTATGTGTACTTCTGTTCGCTGGTGTTCACCAGCCCGCTGCAGCTGAGCTTCACGCGCTTCGTGGCCGACCGTCTCTACGCGCGCGACGAGGCCGCCATCCTGCCGAACTTCAACGGCCTGCTGCTGCTGGTGCTGAACGTCAGCGCGGCGCTGGCGCTGCCGCTGGCCATCTGGGCCTTTCCCGAGCAGACCGTTCTGTACCGCCTGCTGTTTGTCCTGGCCATGGCCATCATGTCGGGCATCTGGATCGCGGCGGTGTTCCTCTCCGGCGTCAAGCAGTACAAGGCTGTGCTGCTGGTCTTCCTGGTCGGCTATTGCGCTACTTTCGCGCTGGCTTTGATCCTCATGCACTTCCTCAGCATGGAGGGTCTGCTGCTGGGCTTCGTCTTCGGCCATTTCCTGCTGCTGCTCGGCATGATCTGGATCATCTATGGCAACTACCGGTCGGACCGCTTCATCGCCTTCGACATCTGGCGCCGTGGCGTGATGTACCCCAGCCTGATGTTCACCGGCCTGTTCTTCAACCTCGGGCTGTGGATCGACAAGCTGATCTTCTGGTACGACCCGGGCACGGGGCAGTCGGTGGCGGGGCCGCTGCATGCCTCGGTGATCTACGACTTCCCGATCTTTCTGGCCTACCTGACCATCATCCCCGGCATGGCCGTCTTCCTCGTGCGCATCGAGACGGACTTCGTCGAGTACTACGGCAAGTTCTTCGAGGCCGCCAGCGGCGGCGCCACGCTCGATCACATCATGCGCATGCGCAACCAGATGGTCTATTACGTGCGCCAGGGCATCGTCGATATCGCCAAGGTGCAGGCCATCGCGGCGCTGGTGACCTTCACCATGGGCGAGTCGCTGCTGACCTGGATGGGCATTTCCACGCTCTACCTGCCTCTGCTGTTCGTCGACGTGGTGGGGGCCGGCATCCAGGTGGTCTTGCTGGGCGTGCTCAATGTGCTGTTCTACCTGGACCAGCGCCGCATCGTGCTGGGCCTCACCGGCCTCATGCTGGCCAGCAACGCGGCGCTGAGTGCGCTGACGCTGCACCTCGGTGCTGCCTGGTATGGCTATGGGTTCGCCCTGGCCATGCTGATCACGGTGCTGGTGGCGGTCTGGATCCTCGATCGCCGGCTGGAGGCGCTGGAGTACGAAACCTTCATGCTCCAGTGATATCAGCCGTATGGCCGGTCAGCGTTGCCACTGACGTTTCAGTTCGGTGCAGTAGTCCCGTGCCGGCGCGGCGATGGCCGGCCAGGTGGCATCGAAGCGTTCTGCCGCCTCGCGCGGCTCGGTGCCGAGCCGGATGGCGCGGGCGTCGAAGCCGGCGGGCAGGTGGCGCGGCACGCCCAGCTGCCGGTCGACATGGCCGCTGCCAGCCAGCAGCACGACGGTTCGGCCCGGTACTGCCGCGGCCTGCAGCGTCGCCGCCATAGCGAGGTCGCGCGCAACCTGGATGCGCGTCATCGGGGCGATCTGGCTGGGCGGCAACAGGTCGCAGTGGCCGCTGCGCACGGCCGCCTGCTGGGCCTGCCAGGCCGCGGCGGGCAGGCGGTCGTCCAGGCTGGCGTCGGCCATGCGTTCGCGCAGCTGGGCCCGCGGCAGGTTGGCGCCCAGTACCGGCACGCCGGCGCGCACCGCTGC
>JAYRLJ010000387.1:0-2815 GCA_041905305.1 Hylemonella sp.
GGTGCTGTCTGAATTCGCGTTCACGCGCTATGCCAGCGTCTATGGCAATGCCAACCTGGTGGGTCACCTGCTGAAGGTGGCGGCCTACTGGTTTGTCTATGTTGGTCTGGTGCAGAGCACGCTGCGCGAGCCATTCGGCATGCTGACGCGTACCGCCAGCACCTACGACGCGGTGCCGGATCCCGTGGTGCTGCTGGGCGACGATGGTCGGATCCGTCAGGCCAACCACGCGGCGGCCGGCTATGCCGGCTTAGCCGTGGAAGGGCTGGTCGGTCATGACGTGCACCGCCTGTTTCATGCGCCGGCTGTGCATCCGAGCGAGTGCCCGGTCTGCGCGCGCATTGCCCGTGGTGAGACGCGCTTCACGGTCGAGATCGAGCGGGGGGCGGGCGACGGCACGGTGGAGTGCACCGTGGCGCCATTTCTGCCCGGGGGCCATGGGCTGGTGCAGGTGGTACGGGACGTTACGGAACGCAAGCGCCTGGCGGCGGAGCGTGAGCAGCTGGTTTGGAGCCTGGGTGAGCGTGTCAAGGAGCTGCGTGCGTTGTACGCGGTCACACAGCTGATCGACCAGCCGGACCTCGACATTCCCCGGCTGATGAACGGCGTGGTTCAGATCCTGCCATCCGGTTTTGCGTATCCGGAGCAGGCGCGCGCCTGCATTGAAAGCGACTGGGGCCGTTTCGGGCCGTCACCGGCAGGCAGTCCGGCGCGTCGCCTGTCTCATCCCTTGCTGGTGGCGGACCGACCGGTCGGCCGATTGCACGTGTGGTATCCGGACGATCTTCGCATCGACGGCGATGTTTTCCTCAACGAGGAGCATGCCCTGATCAACACGGTGGCGCAGCGCGTCGGCGAGTCGGTTGAGCGCATGCAGGCAGACCGGCAGGTGCGTCGCCTGACTTACCTGTATGAGATGCTGAGTGCGACCAACCGGGCCATCGTGCGCTGCAAGACCGACGAACAGTTGCTGGCGCAGGTTTTCGAGGCGCTGATCCACCATGGCACTTACCCCCGGTTTTTTATCGCCTTGACGGCCGAAGGTGAGATGCCGCTGAAGATCCACAACAGCCACGGCATCGACGTTCACAGCCTGCCGTTGCTGGCGAACATCCTGTCTGATCGCGGCAGCCCCTTCGGTCGCGCTTACGATGAGTTCCGCCGCGGGCGGGTCGTCACCACGCCGGTGCCGCAGGATGCGGTTTCGAACGCCTGGAATGCCGAACTGACGCAGCATGGCATCACCGAGCGTGCCGTCCTGCCGATGCTGCGCGATGGCCGCCTGTACGGCGTCATTGGACTCTATGTGGCGGGCTCGATGACGTTCGACGAGGCCGAGCTCAAGCTGCTCAACGAGATGGCCGAGGACCTGACGTTTGCACTCAATGCGATCGCCACCCAGGCCCGGCGCGAGGCGGCCGAGCAGCGGGCCGCCGTGTCGGAGACGCGTTTCAGCGAGGTGTTCGAAAACTCGCCCACGCCGATGCAGATCATGTCGATTGCGACCGGTGACAACCGCGCCATCAACCACGCGCATGAGGTGTTCCTGGGCTATGCGCTGGAGGACATCCGGGCCCAGCAGCAGTGGCTGGACAGCGTCTACGCCAATCCGGTGCAGCGCGCAGCCGTGTTGGATAACTGGCAACAGGCGATCGAGGCGGCCCGCACCTCGGGTGGGGTGGTGCAGTCACCCGAATTGTGGCTGCGTTGCAAGGATGGCAGCGAGCGACTGGCCACCGGCACCATGACGCTGGTCGGCGACGACGCCATCATCGCCTGGACCGACCTGACCGAGATCCGTCGCAGTGAGCAGGCCCTGCGGGAGAGCGAGCAGCACTTCCGCACCATGATCGAGAACACGGTGCTGGGCATATACGTGCGGCGCGAGGGGCGTTACGTCTATGTCAACCCTCGTTACTGTGAGATGACGGGCTGGGCCCGTGAGGACCTGCTGGGGCAGGAGGTCTGGAAGTTCACCACACCGGATCCCGATAACGTGCGTCACATTCGCGAGGCCTGGGACCGGCTGGCTGCGGGGGAGCACAGCGTGCACTACAACGTGCCGCTGCTGTGCAAGAGCGGGGAGGTTCGCGAACTGGCGCTGCATGCCAGTGTCATCCAGTGGGACGACGCGCCCGCCACCATCGTGATGGCCGAGGACATCACCGAGCGCAAGCAGGCCGAGGCCAAGATCGCCAGCTATGTGAAACAGTTGGAGGCCTCGATGCGCGGCACCCTGCAGGCGGTGTCGAACATGATCGACCAGCGCGACCCCTACACCGCTGGCCACGAGCGGCGTGTGGGCCTGATTGCCGGCGCCATCGGACGCGAGCTGGGCTGGAACGAGGAGCGCTGTGACCTGTTGGAGCTGATCGGCCTGGTGCACGACATCGGCAAGATTGCCGTGCCGGCGGAGATTTTGTCCAAGCCCGGCCGCCTGACGCCGGTGGAGATGCAACTCATCCGCGGCCATGCCCAGGCCGGCTACGACATCCTGAAGGACGTGCCGTTCCCGTTTCCCGTCGCAGAGATCATCTACCAGCACCACGAGCGGCTGGACGGCAGCGGTTACCCGCGCGGCCTCAAAGGCGAGGAAATCCTGCCCGAGGCACGCGTGCTCGCGGTGGCCGACGTGATCGAATCCATCGCCACGCACCGGCCCTACCGCCCGGCCCGCGGCATGGATGTGGCGCTGGATGAGCTGAAGAAGGGACGCGACAGCACCTATGACGGCGCCGTGATCGACGCCTTTGGCCGCCTGCTTGAAAAAGGCTACCAGCTGCCGCAATAAGGTGGCGCGGCCTCGGCGGCGCAA
>JAYRLJ010000388.1:0-2807 GCA_041905305.1 Hylemonella sp.
AGCTGCCCTTGGTTCAGCAGCAGCACGCTCTCGCAGCGCTCGGCTTCGTCGAGATAGGCGGTGGACCAGACCACGGCCATGCCTTCATCGGTCAGCGCCTGCACCATGCGCCACAAGTCCTGGCGGCTGACCGGGTCGACACCCACGCCCGGCTCGTCCAGCAGCAGCACCTTCGGCCGCGCCATGAGCGCACAGGCAAGGCCCAGCTTCTGCTTCATGCCGCCGGAGAGCTTGCCGGCCAGGCGTTTGGTGAAGGGTCCGAGCCGCGTGAAGTCCAGCAGCTCGGCAAACAGATCGGCGTTGCGGTCCGCATCCATGCCGCGCAACTGCGCATACAGGCGCATGTTCTCCATCACCGACAGGTCTTCGTACAGGCCAAAGCGTTGCGGCATGTAGCCACTGGCGACATGAATGGCGTCGTTGTCCTTGACCACGTCATAGCCTGCCAAGGTGACGTGGCCGGCGTTCGGCACCAGGAGGCCGGTCAGAATCCGCATCAGCGTCGTCTTGCCGGCGCCGTCGGGGCCGACCAGACCCGTCAGCCGTCCATAGTGGATGCGCGCGCTCAAGCCCCGCAGCGCCTTTACGTCGCCGAAATGCTTGTCCACGTCTTCGATGACGATGGCAGCGTCTTCGCCCGCACCCGCAGGCACGGCGGCGATAGCAGGGCTTGCCTGCATTTAAACGCTCCCCCGCCGTCACCGGCATGCCCTGGCGCAAGGCACTGTCGCTGTCGGCTTCGTCGATGACGATGCGCAGGCGGTAGACCAGATCCGTGCGCAAATCCGTCGTCTCCACCGTCTTGGGGGTGAACTCGGCGCGCGGCGAGATGAAGCCGATCTGGCCGCGATAGACCTTCTCTGATGAATCGCTTTTGACGCGCACCACAGTACCGGGCGCGATGCGCCCCAAGTCCGACTCGCCCACGTAGGCGCGCACGTAAACCGGCTTGTCCAGGCTCAGGCTGTAGACCGCGCTCTGGCTTGCGACCATGCTGCCGGGCTCCCGCACTCGTGCGATGACGGTGCCGCTACTGGGCGCCATCAACTCGGTGTCCGCCAAGGCTGTCGTGGCTTGCGCTGCGGCAGCCTGTGCGGCCGCAAGGCGAGCTTCTGCCGCGGCGATGTCTTCCTTGCGAAAACCTTCGGATGCTTGCGACAGGGCCGCCTTGGCCGCTTCGACGCCAGCGGTTGCCTGGTCGCGCGCCGTGCGGGCGGCATCGACCGTGCGCTGGCTGCTGGCGCCCGATGCCAGCAGGCCACTCTGGCGCTGGAAATTGCGCTCGGTCTCGGTGGCGAGCGCCTGGGCCTGCCTGAGGGCTTCGCGCGCCTGGGTGATTTCCTGCGGTCGCAGGCCGCGGCGCAGCTTGGCCAGTTCCGCCTGCGCCACCTGCACCTGGGCCTGTGCTGCCGCAAGTGCTTCCCGATAGGGTTGCGCGTCAAGCGCCGCCAGGCGCGCGCCCGCGCTGACGGCATCGCCCTCATCGAAAGCCATTTGCATCACGCGCCCGGGCTGACGGAAGGCCAGTTGCACCTCGCGGATGTCGACGTTGCCGTAGAGGCGCAATGCATCTTGTTGTCCATGGTCGCGCGACAACCAGAACGCCAGTGCGCCGCCAAGAGCGAGCACGACGACGGCGATCACGACCCAACGGGTTTTCTTGAAGAGGAGGTTTGGAGTTTTCATCGATGGGTTTCCGCTGGATAAAGGTGCTCAGTGCTCGCGTGCGACCGGCGCATTCGCCGCTGACCGGCGCCAAGCGATGGCCGCTATGCCAGCCCACACCAACGTGCGCAGCGTCATGGCGACCACCGTGCGTCGCTCCCAGGCGCCACCCAGAGCCACATGCACTCCGAAAGCGAGGAACACGAGTGCGGTCGCCACCGTGATGACAATCGCCAACCACGCGGCCCAGCGCCGGCGCATCCACAAGCCGACGCCGGCGACGATGTAGGCGAACCCGGCCAGAAAATTGAACCAGAGCACGAAGGGCACATAGTGGCCGGCGGCTTGGCGCGCCGCGCCGTCGACAAACAGAACGGCGCCGCCCTCCCGAAGAGTGAGCAGGCCGAAGCCGATCGCGAGCAGGGAGATCAGCCAGTGCCAGATGCTGCGTTGTGGATGAGTGGTCATCTTCATGGCCTTTACTTGATCGCGGAAACTCCCAAGCCTTCGCCGTCGTCGCGGTGTGCGTGTGCGTTCCGCTGGGCGGTCGGGCTGAGTGTTGAATGACGCGGATTCGCGCTGGAGGCGCAACGCGATCGCATGACCGTGGTGTGCCTCTCGGCCGACCGGGCAACTGCGTGGCGGCAGGATGGAAGGCGTTTCATCGGGTGTGCGTGATGCCACGGAGATAGATGGCAAACACGGCTGGCGCATCACGACGGATGCGACTGACCTTGCCGGCCAACAGCGACTGCATGACCAGTCCCTGGATCGTGCCGATGAACAACACGGCGGCGGCATCTACGTCCAGATCCGCATCCAGGTCGCCTTGGGCCTTGCCTGCCTCCATCAGGCGGCGCAGGCGCTGTTCGTATTGACGGAGCAAGGTCTGCACCATCCGCTTGGCGAGCGTCTCGCCAGAGCGTTGCAGTTCTCCGAACAGCATGCGCGGCACGCCGGGATGCTTGGCCACGAAGTCGATGTGCGTCATGAACATGGCTTCGAGTGCCGCGGCAGGAGACGCGGCGCCCTCGGCCGCCTTGTCCACGCGCACCAGCAGACGCTCACCGACCCAGGTCATCGTTGCCTCCAGGATCGCGTCCTTGGTGGGGAAGTGGCGAAACAGCGCGCCCTGCGTCAAA
>JAYRLJ010000034.1:0-3771 GCA_041905305.1 Hylemonella sp.
GCTCACGCCCGGTGAGGCCCAGCACCCCCAGCAGCGCGAACTGCTGGCTACGCTTGGCCACGCTCAGCGCCAGCACCGAATAGACCAGAAAGGCGCCGGTGAACAGCGCCACCAGCGCCAGCACCGAGGGGATGACGCGGTAGGCGCGCGACAGGTTGCTCAAGCGCTCAGTGGCGTCGCCGGGCGAGGCCAGCGTCAGGGTGGCCGGCCAGTCGGTGCTCGCGCGCACCGACTGCGCGAATGCCGCGCGGTCCACGCCCGGTTGTAGCCGCAGGTCGACGCGCGTGAGCTGGCCCAACTGGCCGAACAGCTCCTGCGCAGCGGCCACATCCATCACGGCCAGCGGTGGGCCGCTGGCGCTTACGGTGCCGGCCACACGCACGCGCTCCAGGTGCAGGCCGCTTTGCAGCAGGAAGGACGACGTGCTCAGTGCTGCCTGCGCCGCCGGGTTGAGGAAGACGGTGGCGGGTGCGAACAGGCTCAGGCGGTCGGCACCGTTGGCCGGCTGCGGCAGCAGCGCCGGGGCGAGCGCGGCCACCTGCAAGGCATCGATGCCCAGCACGCGCAGCGGCACACGCTGCTCGGGCGCTGCCAGGCCCACGGTGCTGCGTTCCAGCACCGGGCTGGCCTGCGCCACCTGCGGGTGGCGGGCCAGCCGGCCGTACCAGGCGTCGTCGAGGGGGCCCTGGGTGGCGCGCAGTTCCAGGTCGGCCTGGCCGCCAACGGCGCGTACCGCCTGCGCGAATTCGTCCAATGCCGAGGCATTGATCAGGTGGACCGAAAACGCCAACGCCACGCCCAACGTGACCGCCAGCACGGCCGCGGCGTGACGCCACGGATGGTGGCGCAGTTCCTGCCAGGAATAGGTCAACAGCAGTTCGCGCATGAGAGGTAAGAAGGCGTGCAGCGATCTTGACTTGGCTCAAGAAGTTGGCCGCGCCATTCCGCAGAATGTAATGGCTTATTGAAGAAAGGGAGATCATGAAGCAACCCGTCCACATTCAGTTCCATGGCATGGACGCCTCGGAAGCCTTGGAGAGCAAGGCACGCGAGTACGTGCAGAAGCTCGAAACCCTGGCTGGCGACCTGATGGCCTGTCGCGTGCACATCGATCTGGAGCAGAAGCACCAGCACCAGGGGCGTCCCTACGGCGTGCGGATCGACCTCACCTTGCCGGGCCGCGAGCTGGTGGTGAACCGGGTGCACAACGAAGATGCCTACGTGGCCCTGCGCGATGCCTTCGACAGCATGAAGCGCCAGCTGGAAGATGTGGTGCGCCGGCGTCAGGACAAGCTGCACACCTGAGCCGTACGGCGGGGCTGGGGCGGGTTTGACGACGATCAAATTCCTGCTGCCGGCCCCTTGAATCGGGGTGGCGCCGTCCCCATACTCCAAGGCGTGATGCAGTGAGTGCATCGCGATCCAAATCGCACCACAGGAGGAAAGACATGAGTTCACTGATTTCACGCGGTAGCCTGTTCGACGACTTCTTCCGCGATGTGTCGCCCGGCTTCTTCGTCAAGCCGCTGCACGGCGAGCCTCTGCCCAGCCCGGGCCAGATCAAGATGGACGTCAAGGAAAGCGATGGCGGCTACACCGTGTCGGCCGAAATTCCAGGCGTCAAGAAGGAAGACATCCACGTCACAATTGAAGGCAGCGTGGTGACGGTGCGCGCCGAGGTCAAGCAGGAAGACGCGCAGACCCAGGACGACAAGGTGCTGCGCAGCGAGCGCTACTTCGGCTCTGTCTCGCGCGGCATCTCGCTGCCGCAGGACATCGACCAGTCGCAGGCCAAGGCCAAGTACGACAACGGCGTGCTCACGCTGACGCTGCCCAAGAAGCAGGGCAACGGCTCGCAGAAGCTGCGCATCGAGTAGGCGGCTTGCGCCCATGAAAAAAGCCCGGCACTGCCGGGCTTTTTTGTTCCGCCTCAGGTTCAGTCTGCTTCGATCTTCGACGCCTTCACCACCGCCGACCAGCGCGCCTGTTCGGCCTGAACGTAGGTCGCCAACTGCTGCGGGTTCATGTAGTCCGCCTCGGCGCCGAGTTCGATGGCCTTCTGCTTGAAGGCCGGCGTGGCGGTGATCTTGCCGATTTCGGCCGCCAGCCTGTCGATCACCGGCTTGGGCGTCTTGGCCGGCGCGAAGACGGCGAACCAGGAGGTGGCGTCCAGCTTGGGCAGGCCGGCCTCGGCCGTGGTCGGCACATCGGGCAGGCTGGGCAGGCGTTTCTTGCCGGTCACGGCCAGCGCGCGTAGCTTGCCGCTCTGGATGTGCGGCACGAAGGGCGGCGGGGTGCCGAAGGTCAGGTCGACCTGATTGCCCAGCAGGTCCTGCAGTGCCGGACCGGTTCCTTTGTAAGGCACGTGGACCATGTCGATGCCGGCCTGCTGTTCCAGCATGGCGCCGGTGACGTGCTGCAGCGAGCCGTTGCCGCTGGAGGCGTAGTTGAGCTTGCCGGGGTTGGCCTTGGCATAGGCCACCAATTCCTGCAGCGTCTTGACCGGCAGGCTGGCGCGCACCACGATCACCTGCGGGGCCGAGATGACATTGGCCACCGGCTGGAAGTCCTTGGCGTCCCACTGCAGCGGCGTCTTGCTCACGAACGGCGTGATGACGTGGTAGCCCGAGTACTGCATCAGCAGCGCGTGGCCGTCGGCCTCGGCGCGCTTGACCTGCAGCGCCGCAATCGAGCCGTTGCCGCCGCCCTTGTTGTCCACCACCACCGACTGGCCGAGCGCGGTGCCCAGCGGCTGCGCCAGCAGGCGGGCGGAGAAGTCGGTGGTGCCGCCCGTGGCGGTGGGCACCACGAGGGTGAGCGGGCGGCTGGGGTAGCCCTGGGCCAGGACGGTGTTGCCTACGCTGGCCAGGGCAATGAGGGCCAGCGCCAGGCGCAGGCTGTGTCGCTTGTTCTTCATGAAGTCTCCAGGTGAAAAAATCAGGCGGCCGGGGCGACGGCTCCGGTGGCGCGGGCCATGGCACGCGCGCGCACGGTGTCGAAGTCGTCCGGCAGCGGGTGCAGGTCCAGCCGTTGCCCGGCCTTGGTGATCTGGCTCGGTGTGTCGTGGCCGATCAGCGCCGGCAGGCGTTTCGATGCGGCGATCAGCCGCGGCAGGTCGATGCCGGTGTCGAAGTCCATCAGCGCCAGCGCGTGTGCCACCTCTTCGGTGCAGACGTTGCCGGTAGCGCCGGGGGCATACGGACAACCGCCGATGCCGCCGAGCGAGGCGTCGAAGCGGTTGGCACCGGCATCGATGCCCGCCAGCACATTGGCCAGGCCCATGCCGCGCGTGTTGTGGAAGTGCAGGGTGAGTTCCAGGCCGGGCCAGCGCAGGCGCGCGGCGCGCGTGAGCGTGGCCACCTGGCCTGGGTAGGCCATGCCGGTGGTGTCGCACAGCGTGAGGCCGCGCACCCCCAGGTCGACAAAGCGTTGCGCCCAGGCCAGCACGACAGATTCCGATACATCGCCCTCCATCGGGCAGCCGAAGCAACACGACAGCGATACGTTCACCGCCACGCCTTCACGCTGGGCGAGGCCGATCACCTGTGCCAGCGCGGCGAACGACTGCTCGCGTGTCATGCGCAGGTTGGCCAGGTTGTGCGTCTCGCTGGCCGACATCACCAGGTTGAGTTCGTCGGTGTGCGCGTCGATGGCGCGCTCGGCGCCGCGCATGTTCGGCACCAGCGCGCTGTACACCACACCGGGGCGGCGTTCGATCTCGCGCATCACAACCTCGGCGTCGCGCAGCGCCGGAATGGCAGTGGGCGAGGT
>JAYRLJ010000034.1:3781-16049 GCA_041905305.1 Hylemonella sp.
GATCTTGTCTTCCGTCGGCACGAAGGTGCATTCGGCCTGCAGGCCGTCGCGTGTGCCGACCTCCTGCAGATGGATGCGCCGGCCGTTGCCGAACCAGACGGGGATTTTGCTGTTGGTCATGCCACGATGCCTTTGCTGCGCAGGGTTGCGATCTGTTCGGGCTGCAGGCCCATCTGCTGCAGCACGCTGTCGGTGTCGTCGCCCAGGTGCGGCGCGCTGCTGCGGATCTGGCCCGGCGTGCCCGAGAGCTTGGGCACGATGCCCGGCACGGCAATGTCGACGCCGTCGCGCGTGTGCTGCGTCAGGATCATGTCGCGCGCGCGGTAGTGCGGGTCTTCAAAAATGTCTTTCGCGGTGTAGACGCGGCCCACCGGCACGCGCGCGGCGTTCAGCGCGTCGAGCACTTCCTGGATGCTGCGCGTCTGCGTCCAGGCACCAATGGCGGCATCAATCTCGGCCACGCGCTTGACGCGCCCGGCGTTGTTCGCCAGGTCCGGCGCGTTGCCGAGGTCCGGGCGACCGATGGTGTCCATCAGGCGCTTGAAAATGCTGTCGCCATTGCCGGCCACCAGCACATAGCCATCGCGGCAGAGGTAGGCGTTGCTGGGGGCAATGCCCGGCAGGGCACTACCGGCCGGCTCGCGCACCGCGCCAAAGGCGCTGTACTCGGGGATCAGGCTCTCCATCACGTTGAACACGGCTTCGTGCAGTGCCACGTCGATCACCTGGCCGGCGCCGCCGTTCACCTTGCGGTGGTAGAGCGCCATCATCACGCCGATCACGCCGTGCAGCGCGGCCAGCGTGTCGCCGATGGACACTCCCACGCGCACCGGCACGCGGCCCGGCTCGGCGGTGAGGTGACGCAGGCCGCCCATGGCTTCACCGACGACGCCGAAGCCCGGCATGTCGCGGTAGGGGCCGGTCTGGCCGTAGCCGCTGATGCGCAGCATCACCAGGCCGGGGTTGAGCTGGCGCAACTCCTCCCATCCCATGCCCCAGCCTTCCAGCGTGCCGGGGCGGAAGTTCTCGATCAGCACATCGGCCTCGGCGATCAGTTGGCGGGCAAGGGCCTGACCTTCGGCTTCGCGCAGGTCCAGCGCAATGGAGCGCTTGTTGCGCGACTGCACCTGCCACCAAACCGAGGTGCCGTTCTTGATCAGGCGCCAGTTGCGCAGCGGGTCGCCGGTGCCAGGGGCTTCGATCTTGATCACGTCGGCACCGAACTCGCCCAGCGTCTTGCCGGCGAACGGGCCGGCGATCAACTGGCCCATCTCGATGACGCGCACGCCCTGCAGGGCGGATGGCGTGAGGGTAGGGGTCGTCATGCTGTCTCCTTCTCGTTTGGCGATGATGGCAAAGCCGGTTCCTTGGGTAAATCAACCATTCGGCAGCCTGCCATCGCGAAACGCGATGGCAAAATGGTGCCATGAAGCTCGACCCCGTCTCCCTGCGCCTGTTCGTTGCCGTCATGGAGGAGGGCACCATTGCCGAGGCCGCGGTGCGCGAGCACATTGCCGCCTCCGCGGTGAGCAAGCGCCTGAGCGAGCTGGAGCAGACGCTGGCCACCGAGCTCTTCATACGCAGCAACAAGGGCACCGAGCCCACTGCGGCTGCCTTCACCCTGCTGAACCTGGCGCGCGGCGTGCTCAACGACCTGGACGGCATCTATGCCCAGATGCGCGAGTACGCCAGCGGCGTGCGCGGCCATGTGCGGGTGTACGCCAATATTTCGGCCATCACGCAGTTCCTGCCGGCCGAACTGAAGTCTTTCATGGCGCAGTACCCGCAGGTGCAGGTGCACCTGCAGGAGCGCATCAGTTCGGTCATCGCCAAGGCGGTGGCTGACAACGCAGCCGACCTCGGCATCCTGAACGATGGCAACTACGGCGAGGCGCTGACCCTGCTGCTCTACCACGACGACGAACTGGTGGTGGTGGCGCCGCAAGGCCACCCGCTGGCGCGGCGCAAGAGCGTGCGCATGGCGCAACTGCTCGACTACGATGTGGTGGGCGCCCATCCGGGCAGCGTGATGAACCACTTGCTGACCCGGGCCGCCGCCGAACTGGGCCGCCCGCTGCGCCTGCGCATCCAGGTCAGCAGCTATGACGCGCTGTGCCTGATGGTGTCCGCGGGGCTGGGGGTGGGGGTGATGCCGCGCCAGAGCGCGCAGCTCTTTGTGCCGGCACTGCCCATCCAGTGTCTTCCGCTGGCCGAACCGTGGGCGCAGCGCAAGCTGGTGGTGGCAGTGCGTGATGTGGCGGCGCTGTCACCGGCAGCGCGGCTGCTGCTGCAGCACATCAGTGCGGCGGCGCGCTGAGCAGCGCGCCCGGCCGATTATTTGAACAGGCGCTCCTGCAGAAAGGCCACGAAGGCCTGGGTCTTCAAGGGCAGCCATTTACGCGCCGGGTAGACGGCATGCACCGGCGGCCCGGCATTCAGTCGGTAGTCGGGCAGCAGTTCCACCAGCACGCCACGGGCGAGTTCTTCTTCGACCAGAAGACGGTCCAGCACCGTGATGCCGGCGCCGGCACAGGCGCTGGCGGCCAGGGCCATGCCGTCGTTGGTGCGCAGCTTGCCGCTGGCCCGGATCACCGTTGTGGCCGCGCCTTTGCGGAAGGTCCACTCGTCACGGACCGTGCTGCCGCTGACAAAGAGCAGGCAGTTGTGCTGCGCCAAGTCGGCCGGGGTCCGGGGCGTGCCGGCACGCGCGAGGTAGGCGGGTGTGGCCACCAGCACGCGCGGGTTGGCGGCCAGCTTGCGGGCCACCAGCGACGAGTCCTCCATGTGCGCGACGCGGATGGCAACGTCGATCTGCTCCGCCACCAGATCGGCCAGTCGGTCCTCCACCACCAGCGTGATCTCGACCAGAGGGTGGCGCTGCGTGAACTCGGCCAGCAGGGGCGCCAGATAGCGCTGCCCCAGCGGGCGCGGGCAGGCCACGCGCAGGTGACCGCGAACCTCCTGCTGAAAGCTGCCCGCGATCTGCGCCACGTTATCGAGCGAGCGGTCGATCTGCTGCGCTTCCAGCAGCACGGCTTCGCCCACTTCGGTGAGGGTCAGGCGGCGCGTGGTGCGCTGGATCAGGCGGGCGCCCAGCTCGGCTTCCAGCTTGGCCAGCTGGCGCGACACGACGGACTTGCCGCACCCCAGGCGCACGGCCGCCTGGCTGATGCTGCCGGCACTGACGATGGCTGAGAAGGTGGCGAGGTGTTGCGGATTGGGCATGGCACACGGCATTTATTGTTGCCTTTATGGCAACATATTTTCCCTCAATTCAGTCTTTTTGTGACGCCATTCAGGCCCAGATTCAAAGGGCGGCATGCCACGGGCGTGCTGTGTCAACAAAACAAGGACCGACTGTCATGAGTGAAAGCCAACAACCCCTGCTCCAGAAACTCCAGTGGCGCTACGCGACCAAGAGCATGGACCCCGCCCGCAAGGTGCCCCACGACAAGCTGGACCGGATTCTGGAGGCCGCGCGGCTGGCGCCGACGTCCAGCGGCCTGCAGCCGTTCGAGATCGTCGTCGTGACCGATCCCGCGGTGCGCGAGAAGATCCGGGCCATTGCCTGGAACCAGGCGCAGATCACCGACGGCTCACACCTGCTGGTGTTCGCCGCCTGGGACAACTACACGCCCGAGCGCATCAACATGATGTTCGACTACACCAATGAGGTGCGCGGCTTCAAGAACGAAGGCTGGGAGGCCTATCGCCAGAAGCTGCTGGCGCTGTACCCGCCGCGCGAAGCGGAGGTGAACTTCCAGCATGCCGCGCGCCAGGCCTATATCGGCCTGAGTGCGTCCCTGATCGCAGCCGCATTTGAGGAGGTGGACGCCACGCCCATGGAAGGCTTCGATGCCGATGCGCTTGACGAAATCCTGAATCTGCGTGCCCGCGGCCTGCGCAGCGTGGCCATCATGCCCGTTGGCTACCGCCAGGAGGACAAGGACTGGCTGGTCAAGCTGAAGAAGGTGCGTCGCCCGCGCGAGCAGTTTGTGAGCGAGGTGTGAGCTGAGGGTCCGCCGCGCTGGTGCGCCAGTGTGGCGGAGGCCGCGGCTTACATGCCGAGCGACTTGAGCAGGGCCTCGTGGTCGTCCTGCTCGGCTTTGGGCGCCGGGGTGGCGCTTTGCGGTGAGCCCTGGGCTGCGGCTTGGGCGATGACCTCGTCCGGGTCGATCTCTTCTTCCGCCACGAAGTCGCGCAGACGGATGAACTCGGTGCGGTCGATCGCCAGTTCCAGGTAGAAGATGTTGTTCTTGGCGGTGTAGAAAGTCACGCGCCGGATCTCCGGCTCGTCGAGCTGGGTGTCCACGCTCAGCACCACCTGCTTGTTGAGCACCAGCATCTTGGGCTGGTTCTGGGTGATGTTGGTCTGCAGCTCACGCCGCACCTTGCCGGTGAAGTCGCCGACGATCTGGTTCATCAGCTCGCCCATGATGTTGCCCACTTCGTCCGAGGTGTGCGAGTGCGACAGCGAACTCTCGGGCATGCCCATGTTGAGCATGTAGGTCTGGTACAGCTCCATGGCGGCGGCGGACGAAAAATTCAGCACCACCAGGCCGGAGAAGCCGCCGTCGAACAGCACGAAGCAGCCGATGTCAGGCTTGAGGCAGGTGCGGGTGATGCGCTGCACCATGCCGGAGTAATGCACCCGGCTTTGGGTGGCCACGCCCAGCACCTTGCTGACGGAGTTGCACAGGCTGGTGAGGATGTCTTCGGTGCCCAACGTCAAGCCGGTTTCCTGGGCTTGCTGCTTCATCTCGCTCATGAACTGCCTTTCTTGCGAATAGCCAACTGTACCGCAGCTGCTGCCCGGGCCGGCTGGTTCAGACCAGTTCGGCGTCCATCCAGCCGCGCAGGCTGTTGAACAGCGCCAGCCCTTGCGCGCGCGCAAGATCCTCCAGGCGCACCACGCCTTCTTCAATCCGGCCCTCGGCCAGGTAGCGCGCGCGTGCCACGCCGTCGAGCAGGCCGCAGTGCAGCGGCGGCGTGCGCCAGCGCCCGTCCAGCAGCACCGCGACGTTGCAGCGAGTGCTTTCGGTCAGCTCGCCGCGCGCGTTCCACAGCAGGGTGTCGAAGATGCCTGGCTCGGTGGGCGCCACGGCGTCGTAATGGGCGCGCCGTGTAGTCTTGTAGCGCACGAACTCGCTGCCGGCTGCCTCGAACGGTGCATCGGCTAAGCGCACGCGTACGCGCGCCGGTGACGCTTCCATGCGGAAGCTCTCTGCCTGTACCGCACCCTCGGCCGCCAGCCGCAGGCGTACCCGCCACAGTCCATGCGGATGATGGGCCGCCTGCGCCGCCAGCGCAGCCTCCAGGGCGTGGGCCGGGTAGCGGTAAGCGAAGTGCTGGGCCGCGCGGGCCAATCGCGCCAGGTGGCGTGGTGCCTCGTGCAGCACACCGTCCTGCAGGCGCAGCGTCTCCAGCAGCTCGAAAGGCTGGCTGGCGCGTTCCAGGAAGGCGCGCTTGTTGCGCCACTCCTGCCATTCGCCTTCGGGCGTGGCGTCGTAGGTGATGCCGCTGCCGATGCCGCAGCGCGCCGCGCCGTCCTTCACCGTCACGGTGCGGATGGCCACGTTGAAGGTGGCATGCCCGCCCGGGCGCACGACGCCGATGGCGCCACAGTAGATGCCACGCGGCTGCGGCTCCAGGGCGTGGATCAACCGCATCGCCTGCACCTTGGGCGCCCCGGTCACCGAGCCACAGGGAAAGAGAGCTGCAAACACGTCTTCCAGCGTGGTGCCGACGCGTGGCGTGGCGGTGACGTCCGAGCTCATCTGGAACACCGTGGGCAGCGCTTCGACGCGGAACAACTCGGGCACGCGGACCGAGTGCGGTGTGGCAAGGCGTGACAGGTCGTTGCGCAGCAAGTCGACGATCATCACGTTCTCGGCCCGTTCCTTGGGGGAGGCGCGCAGCTGTGCCACCTGCTGCGCGTCTTCCTCGGCGTTGGCGCCACGCGGCGCCGTGCCCTTCATGGGCCGCGCCAGGATGTGGTCGCCGCGCCAGTCGAAGAACAGCTCGGGCGAGACCGACAGCACCTGCTCGATGCCGTTGTCGATGTAGGCGGCGTAGCCACCAGGCTGGGCGCGCTGCAGCGCGTCGAACAGCGCACGCGGGGGCCCTTGCAGGCTGCCGTTCAGCGGTGCGGTGTAGTTGACCTGGTAGAGGTCGCCTGCGCCAATCGCGTCATGGATGCGGTCCATGGCGCGGTTGAAGTCCTCGCGCGTCAGGCTGGGCTGCCATTGCGCCACCGCCGATGGCAGATCTTCTGTCGCCGGCCAGTCGCGCGCGCGCTCGTAGATGCCGAACCAGGCCAGTGGCCCGTCGGCCGGGTAGACGGTGAGCGCGGCATCAAAGGCCGGGGCCGCCTCGTAGCGCACATAGCCCACGCACCAGCGCCCCTCGCGTGCCAGCCGGTCCACCTGCGCCAGCAGGGGGCGCACGTCGTCGGGGGTATGCGCCACCAGTGTCTGCAGCGGGGCGTCAAAGGCGCAGCGCAACGCGCCGGGCTCGCCCGGCTGCGCGGCGCAGAAGTCGATCAGGGCGGGCATCAGGACTCCACGTCGGAGACGTCGCGCAGGCCATCAGTCTGCAGACGCAGGATGCGATCGGCTTGCTGTGCCGCGGCCATGGCGTGCGTTACCAGCACCAGTGCGGTGCCGTGCTGGCGCGTCTGGGCAATCAGCAACTGCATCACTTGCGCGGCGGTGCCAGGGTCGAGGTTGCCGGTGGGCTCGTCGGCCAGCAGCAGGGCCGGGCGGTGCACCAGCGCGCGTGCAATCGCGACGCGCTGCAGCTGGCCACCGCTGAGTTGCTGCGGCAGGCGCGAGCCCAGGCCACCCAGGCCCACGGCATCGAGCATGGCCTGCACGCGGGCCTCGTGGGGCTGCTTCAGAAGCATCAGCGGCAGTGCCACGTTCTGCATCACGTCCAGGTGCGGCAGCACGTGGAAGGCCTGGAACACAAAGCCCACCCTCTGGCGCCGCAGGCGGGCGCGGGCGTCGTCGTCCAATGTGGCGAGGTCGATGCCGTCGATGGTGACCGAGCCGCTGTCCCAGTGGTCCAGCCCCGCCAGGCAGTTGAGCAGGGTGGACTTGCCCACGCCCGATTCGCCGACGATGGCGACGAACTCGCCCGGCTGCACCGTGAGCGAGATGTGCTCGAACACCGGCACCTCGCCGTAGCGTTTGGTCAGCGCGCGCACCTCCAGGCTCATGTGGCGCTCCCATGCTGCCGCGCCCAGACCCGCGCGATCCGCAGCACCTGCGCCAGCGCATCCGGTGCATCGCCGTGGACGATGCGTCGTTGCGGCATGGAACGCAGCCAGGTGATCTGGCGCTTGGCCAGCTGGCGCGTGGCATAGATGCCGCGCTCGCGCAGTTCGTCCAGGGGGAATACGCCATCCAGTGCTTCCCAGGCTTGGCGGTAGCCGACGCAGCGCATCGAGGGCAGGTCCGGGTGCAGGTCCCCGCGCGCGCGCAAGGTGCGCACCTCGTCGAGGAAACCACTTCCCAGCATGGCGTCGAAACGCTGGGCGATACGCTCATGCAGCCAGGCGCGATCCTGCGGTTCCAGGGAAATCAGGGTGGTAGCCCTTGCCGCATCGGTGTCGCCCGCTACGCTTCTTGTCGTGTGGAAGCTGGACAGCGGCCTGCCGGTGAGGCGGTAGACCTCCAGCGCGCGCTGGATGCGCTGCGAATCGCCCGGCGCCAGCCGGGCTGCTGTGGGCGGGTCCACCTGCGCCAGCTCGGCATGCAGCGCCGGCCAGCCGCGGGCCTGTGCCTCGGCTTCCAGCGCGGCGCGCACCTGGGCGTCGGCTTTCGGCATGTCGTCCAAGCCATCGAACAGGGCTTTGAAGTACAGCATGGTGCCGCCCACCAGCAGCGGGTGGCGGCCGCGCGCGTGGATGGCGTGGATGAGCTCAGTCGCGTCGCGCACGAACTCGGCAGCACTGTAGGCCTGCAGCGGGTCGCGGATGTCGATCAGGTGGTGCGGCACGGCGGCCAGTTCGGCCGCGCTGGGTTTGGCGGTGCCGATGTCCATGCCGCGGTAGACCAGCGCCGAGTCGACGCTGATGATCTCCACGGGCAGCTCGGCCGCAATCGCCAGCGCTGCCGCGGTCTTGCCGCTGGCAGTGGGGCCGGCAATGGCCAGGCAAGGGGGGAACTCAGCGTTCGCCGGTGTGCCCATGTTTCTGCACCAGCGTCCACGCGGTGAGGGCGATCACCACACTCCAGAACCATACGCCCAGGGCCAGTGGCATCACCGTGCCGTCCATGTGCGTGCCCAGCCAGGCGCCCATGCCGAAGGCCGCCGCCATCATCAGGAATCCGTTGAGCGCCGAGGCAGCGCCGGCCGCGTAGGGGAAGGGGCCGATGGCACCGCTCTGGCCACATGGCTGGTGCACGCCGTGCGCCAGCATGAAGATCAAGAAAGGCAGCATGAGGGCCCAGCCGTTGTGCAGCCCGGCCAGTGCCAGCACGCCCATGAGCGTGCCGCCACTGAGGGTGGAAACGGCGGCCAGTGCCACGGTACGGCGCACGCCCAGCCACGGCACCAGGCGGCGACAGGCCACGGTGCCCAGGATGTAGGCCAGCGAGGAGCTCATGATAAGCAGGCCGTAGTAGGGCTTGGGAATCTGCAGCACCTGGATGAAGATGAAGGACGAGGCGGCCAGGAAGGTGAACAGCCCGCCGTAGGAGGCTGCGGCGAGCACTGAATAGGCCCAGAAGGTCGGGTGGCGCAGGATGCCGGTCCAGGTGCGCACCAGCGTGGCCGGGTGCAGTGCCTGCAGGTTGCGCTGTGCCAGCGTCTCCTCGAAACGCCAGGCGATCAGCGCCAGCGTGGCGACGCTGAAGACGGTCAGCGTCAGCAGGGCCGCGCGCCAGTTGATCCAGTCCGACAGCAGGCCGCCCAGCGGCGCGCTCAGGCAGGCGATCAGCCCCAAGCCGGTGAGGCCTTTGGACATGATGCGCGCACCCTCCTGCGGTCGGTACAGGTCACGCACGATGGCGCGCGCGCACATCACGCCGGCGCCCATGGCGGCGCCCTGCACGATGCGCGCCACGACCAGCAGCGCCATGCTGGGCGCCAGCGCACAGGCGACGGAGGCCACGACATAAGCGGCCAAGCCCCACAGCAGGATGGGCCGGCGTCCAAAACGGTCCGACAGCGGGCCCCAGACCAACTGCGACAAGCCGAAGGACAGCAGCAGGCCGGTGAGCGTGAGCTGGGCCTGCGCCACTGTGGCACCAAAGCCGGCGGTCAGCGCCGGCAGGGCGGGCAGGTAGAGGTCGGTGGTGACGGGCTGCAGGCCAAGCAGCAGGGACAGCGCCAGCACAATCAGTGGCGCCGACATGGTATGGGCCGGCGTGACTGGCGCGGAGGCAGGAACGGAAACAGGGGCAGACATCCGGGCGAGACTACCAGATCGGGGCCTGTCCTCGGGGTGGGAGGGGCAGTGTACCGGCCCCATGCGCGGGGTGGCTGATCCGATGGCGCAACGACGCCAAAGGTGACAAAAATTGTCGGGCGGGAGTTCGATGCGCCCAAGACTGTCACATAATTATCAAATATCACAAATTACGCATATACAAGTTTAAGCTCAGGAGCGTGCCTTGCTGGACAAATTCAAGATTGCGCAGCGTTTCCTCGCTGTGGTGGTGCTGTACTGGATCGCCTTCAGCAGCGTGCTGGTGGTCAGCATCTGGGGCCTGCATTCGGCCAAGAACAGCCTGGCCATGCTGCACGAGAACGCCATGAAGCCGGCCCTGTTGGCCGATGAATCAATCAGCGCCTTGTTGCAGAACCGGCTGCAGGTGCTGCTGGCGTTCCAGCATGCGCCTGAGGGGGTGTTGGCCAGCATCCACGATCACCCGACCAGCCTGCACACCGACGCCATTGCCGTCAACCGGGCCAGGTCCAACGACTTGTTCAAGCGGATGGAAGCCACGGCGGACTCGCCGGAAGAGAAGAAGCTGATCGAGGCAGCGCGCGCGACGCGCGAACCCTGGCGTGCGAAACTTGATGCTGCCGTGAAAGCGATCCAGAGTGGCGATTTCAGCCCGCCAACCATGGCCGCCTTCTTGAAGGCCGGTCGCGAAGAGGGTGAAACGGCAGTCAAAGCGCTGGTGGCTTTCCGCGAATTTCAGGTGCAGCGTGCGGAGGAGGCCGCCTCGGCAGCGCAAAAACGTTACGAACTGGCATGGCTGGTCTTCATTCTGGTCATCGTGTTGGGCGGGATTCCCGGCACCCTGATGACCTTGCTGCTGATGCGCCGCATCCGTACCGGCTTCGCGCTGGCCGACGACACTGCCACGGCCATCGCCAAGGGCGACCTGTCGCGCCGCGTGACCTTCAGCGGCAGCGACGAGATTGGCCGCCTGTTGCAGCTGATGGAGGACATGCGGCAGAACCTGCACCGCGTCATCAGCGAGGTGCAGCACGGCTCCGACGCCATCGCCAGCGCGGCGACCCAGGTGGCAGCCGGCACGCTCGACCTGTCCAACCGCACCGAGCAGCAGGCCGGCTCCCTGGAGCAGACCGCGTCGGCCTCCGAGGAGTTGTCCAGCACCGTGCAACACAACGCCGAGAACGCCGGTCAAGCCAACCAGCTGGCGGCCTCGGCCTCGCAGGTGGCCGGCCGCGGTGGCGAGGTGATGACGCAGGTGGTGCAGACCATGGACGACATCAACACCTCCTCGCGCAAGATTGCCGACATCATCAGCGTGATCGACGGCATTGCCTTCCAGACCAACATTCTGGCCTTGAACGCCGCGGTGGAAGCCGCCCGCGCCGGGGAGCAGGGTCGCGGCTTTGCCGTGGTGGCCGGCGAAGTGCGTGCGCTGGCCGGCCGCAGTGCGGAAGCCGCGCGCGAGATCAAGGCGCTGATCGAGGACTCGGTGGCCAAGGTGGGCGTGGGCTCCGACCAGGTGGCGCAGGCCGGCGCCACCATGCAGGAGATCGTGACCGGCATCAAGCGCGTGGCCGACATCGTGGGTGAGATCGCTTCTGCCAGCCGTGAGCAGTCGGCTGGCATCGGGCAGATCAATACGGCGGTGACACAGCTCGACGAGGTGACGCAGCAGAACGCCGCACTGGTCGAGGAAACCTCGGCGGCCTCCGGCTCGCTGCAGGACCAGGCGCGCCAGCTGGCGCAGCTGGCGGCGTCGTTCAAGCTGAACGAGAACCAGGGTCAGATGGGGCACGTGGGTCATGCACCGATGCTGACGAACCGCTGATTCCTTTCGCTGTAGAACAAAAAAGGGCCGCTCAGAGCGGCCCTTTTTTATTGCGTTGCGCTCAACGCAGCCCGAACAACTCGGCCAGCGCCATGCGGTACTGCGGCTGGCCCACCGCGTTGGTGTTGTGGTGCGAGCCGCCTTCCACCAGCACGAAGGCCTTGCGGCCGGTGGCCGCGTCAAACAGGCGCCGGCCCAGGTCTGGCGGGATCAGCCGGTCTTCTGAACCATGCACCACCAGCAGCGGCGAGCCGATGCGCGGCACGCGCTTGACGGCCTCGAAGCGCTGCGTGATCAGCGGCCCCACCGGCAGCCAGCCCCATTTGAAGGTGCTCACCACGTCGGGGATGGAGGTGAAGGTGCCTTCGACCAGCGTGCCGGTTTCGTCGTCCACCTGCGCCGCCAGCTCAATGGCGATGGCGCCGCCCAACGAATGGCCGAAGATGTAGCGCGGCCGGCCCGGGTACAGCGTGGCCAGCCAGTCCCAGGCGGCGCGCGCGTCCTCGTAGGCCATGGTTTCCGAGGGCAACTCGTTCGTGCTCTTGCCGAAGCCGCGGTAATCCACCGCCAGCACCGAGAAGCCCAGCTCCTGCATGCGCCGCGCACGGAAGGCCGAGCCCACCACATTGAACCGCGCACCGTGCAGGTAGAGCAGTACCGGGGCGTCCGGCTTGCGCGCAAAGTCCGGGTGGGCCAGCCACAGGCCGTGCAGCTTCACCGGTTGGCCGGTCTCGGCGGACGTGAAATCGATCCAGACCTCGTTCATGCCCTGGGCGGCTTCCTCGCCGCGCCACCAGCTGCGGTCGGAGGGTTGGAAGATCCAGCTGCGCTGGCGCTCGTCCAGCGTGGCACAGCCGGTGACCAGGGCGGACAAGGTGAGAAGCAGGAGCAGCCAGCGTTTCATGGCGCTCTATGATGCACCGGACGCGCTGAAAGTTCAGCGCCCACCAGCCATACCCCCAGCGTCCGCCGGACCATGCATTTGCCCGACCCGCCATGACCGACACCGTCTTCACCCGCATCAT
>JAYRLJ010000389.1:0-2805 GCA_041905305.1 Hylemonella sp.
GCCGCTGATCTGGAACTGCGGGCCGAATTCGCCCTGGATCACCGGCCAGGTCAGCACCTCCGGCTTGCCCTTCTCGATCAGGATCATCGCCATCTGCTTGCCGAGGTTTTCCCGCGTGTTCTGCAGCATCACGCGGCCGCCGGGGCCGTCGAGCCGCACGCTCACGATGGGACGGCCGCTCTGCTGGTCGAAACCGGGTTGCGCGTCGGTCACGCGCTCGCCGGTGATGACGACGGACTTGCGGACCAGCACGACTTCGCCCTTGTCGCCAATCATCTTCTCGGTGTTGAACGGGGCCGGCTCATTGCGCAGGTGCTCGAATCCGCCGCCGACCAGGTTCTCATGCGCCACGTTGCGCAGCTCCAGCGTGGCCGTGCGGCCGATCACGTCCTTGGCGCGGGTGGGGTCCTGGACGCCGGCGAGCTGCACGAGGATGCGGTCCGCGCCCTGCTGCTGCACGATCGGCTCCGACACGCCGAGCTCGTTCACCCGCTTGCGCAGCGCCGTGATGTTCTGGGCGATGGCGTTTTCCTGCAGCGCCTTGAGCGCCTCCGGCTTGAGGGAGGCGGTCAGGACCAGGTCGTCGCCAGCGCCGGACGCCTTGAGCACCAGGTCATTGATCTGCGCGCCGATCTCCTTCTCCGCCTTGGCCAGCTCCGCGCTTTCCTTGAAGCGCACCACCACCTTGTCGCCGTCGCGCGAGATGCTGTTGTAATAGATCTTCTTGTCGCGCAGCGCGGTGCGGATTTCGCCCGCGTAGCGCTCCACTGCCTTGTTCATTGCGGCTTTCATGTCCACCTGCATCAGGAAGTGCACGCCGCCGCGCAGGTCCAGGCCCAGGTACATCGGCAGGGCGTTGATCTTGGCGAGCCAGTGGGGCGAATTGGACACCAGGTTCAGCGCGGCGATGTAGCCATCGCCCACCTTTTGCTGGATGACATCGCGCGCCTTCAGCTGGGTGTCCGTGTCCTTGAAGCGGACGCGCAGCGCCTCGCCCTCGAGCTCGATGCCGGCGTGGCTGATCTGCGCGGCCTTCAGGGCCTCTTCAACCGCCTTGAGCGTCGTCGCGTCGGCCTTCATCGTGCGCAGGCCGGAGACCTGCACGGCCGGCACTTCGCCGAAGAAGTTGGGGATGGTGTAGAGGAAGGCGGTGACCAGCGCGAGGCCGATGACCACGTACTTCCAGGCGGGATACTTGTTCATGGAAAAACCCTGGCTCTGCACGCCCGCGGGGGCGTGACAATCATTTGACGACGTCGTTGAAGGTGCCCTTGGGGAGCAGGGTGGTGACTGCCTGCTTCTGGACATGCACCACATGGCCTTCGCCGGTGTCGACGCCCACATAGGCGTCCGTCACCTTGGTGATCCTGCCGATCATGCCCATGGCAATCACCTCATCGCCCTTTTGCAGGCCCTCGACCATCTGCTTGTGTTCCTTCGCGCGCTTCTGTTGCGGCCGGATCATCATGAAGTACATCAGCACGAACATGCCGATGATGAGGAAGAAGCTGAACGTCGGGTCGCCTTGCTGCGCGCCCCCCGCGGACTGGGCGTAAGCCGTGCTGATCATGTGGAAACTCCGGAGTCGCCCGCAGGCTGCGGGCGGATGCATGGAAATGGCGGCGCCGCCAGGCTCTTTCAAGCCGCACGACGCCCTTCATTGCAAGTCTTGAAGCGCCCTGTTGCCTGCAAGGCGCGCCTCATTGCTCAACCCCTGAAAATTCAAAGGGTTAGCCCACGATTATAGCAAATCAGCGGGGCCCGCTCTGGCGGTCGCGATGGAAGCCGCTGCGCCAGGCGCTGAAGGTCCCCAGGGCAATGGCGTCGCGCATTTCGCGCATGATCTCCTGGTAGAAGAACAGGTTGTGGATGGTGTTGAGGCGCGCGCCGAGGATCTCGTTCAAGCGTTGCAGGTGGTGGAGATAGGCCCGGCTGAAGTGGCGGCAGGCATGGCAGCCGCATTGTTCATCCAGCGGGCGGGGGTCGTCCTTGTAGCGCGCGTTACGGATCTTGATGTCGCCGTGGCGGGTGAACAGCCAGCCATTGCGCGCGTTTCGCGTCGGCATGACGCAATCGAACATGTCCACGCCTTCGCTGACGGCTTGCACGATGTCCTCCGGCGTGCCCACGCCCATCAGGTAGCGCGGCTTGTCGGCGGGCATCTTCGGTGCGGTGTGGGCCAGGATGCGCATCATGTCTTCCTTCGGCTCGCCGACGGACAGGCCGCCGATGGCATAGCCGTGGAAATCGATGTCGCGCAATCCGGCCAGGGATTCCTCGCGAAGCGGCTCGTGCATGCCGCCCTGCACGATGCCGAACAGCGCGTTGGGGTTTTCCTGCGCGCTGAACGCGGTCTTGCAGCGCGCCGCCCAGCGTAGCGACAGACGCATGGACGCCGCCGCCTCATCGAGCGTGGCCGGATACGCGGTGCACTCGTCGAAGACCATCACGATGTCGGAATTGAGGACGCGCTGGATGCGCATGGACTCCTCGGGCGACAGGAAACACTTGTCGCCGTTGACAGGCGACTGGAAGGACACGCCTTCCTCGGTGATCTTGCGCAGTTCGCCCAGGCTCCAGACCTGGAACCCTCCCGAATCGGTGAGGATCGGCTTGTCCCAGGCCATGAAGGCGTGCAATCCGCCGAACTTGCCCAGGATGTCCAGCCCGGGCCGCAGCCACAGATGGAACGTGTTCCCCAGCACGATCTGCGCGCCGATGCCGGTCAGTTCTTCGGGGGACATCGCCTTGACCGACCCGTAGGTTCCCACCGGCATGAAGACCGGGGTCTCCACGATGCCATGG
>JAYRLJ010000390.1:0-2798 GCA_041905305.1 Hylemonella sp.
GCCACCGGCGTCTCGCAAGAGGGCTTCGGCGATGTTTCCGGTCGGACCTACATCAGTCAGCTCGAACGGGGCGAACGTCATGCGACGCTGACAAAAATTGATGACTTGGCATCTGTGCTGAGGATTCACCCTGCCTCACTTGTGCTACTGGCCTATTTGCCGGCCAAAGTGAACGAGGGTGCAATCGACACGATGCTGGCCACTGTACGAGCTGAGCTGGTTCGCCTGACCGCGAAGGATCAGGGGTCCGTGGTTGCTGGCGGCTGACTACCCACTTGCCCGCAGCTTCTTGCGGCCTTTGCCGCGCAGCGACCTCCAGCCCATCGCTCTTGGGCGGATGGCGCCTGCAGGCAGTGCAATTGAACGCACATACTACTGGCAACATCCGAACCTGGCGCCGGCTGGATCAACTCCCCCTGACACGGTCGAGGGAGCATGAACAAGAAGACTCTGTCTGAAAGCGATATCTGCGACAAGTTCATCCGCCCGGCCATGGAGTCGGCCGGGTGGGACGGCATGTCGCAGATCTACCGCGAGTACCCCCTGCGGGCGGGCCGCGTGGTTGTTCGCGGGCGCCGGGCGCGGCGAGATGCTTCGACGGTGCTTCGCGCGGACTACGCGCTCTTCTTCAAGACCAACATCCCCCTGGCCGTCGTCGAGGCCAAGGACAACAACCACGGGATGGGCGCAGGCATGGCGCAGGCCATCAACTACGCCCAGTTGCTCGACGTGCCATTCAGCTTCGCCAGCAACGGCGATGGCTTCGTGTTCCGGGATGCGACGCTGGCCGACGGAGTGCTCGAGCGCAATCTGACGCTCGATGAGTTCCCGTCACCTGCCGAGTTGTGGACACGCTACTGCGCCTGGAAGGGCTGGACGTCTGAGACTCGCCAGGTCACCGAGCACGACTACGCGCCGGCCAAGACGCCGCGCTACTACCAGATCAACGCTATCAACCGCACGGTCGAAGCCATCGCCCGCGGCCAGAACCGCGTGCTGCTGGTCATGGCCACCGGCACCGGCAAGACCTACACCGCTTTCCAGATCATCTGGCGTCTGTGGAAGAGTGGCGCCAAGAAGCGGATCCTGTTCCTGGCCGACCGGAACATCCTCATCGACCAGACCATGGTCAACGACTTCCGGCCGTTCAAGGGCGCGATGGCCAAGCTGAGCCCGCATGCCAAGGGCGTTGAGGTGGTCGACAGCCAGGGCAATACTACGGTCGAAGAGGTCGACCTTGCGATCAATCGCGCCACCAAGCAGGTCAACAAGAGCTACGAAATCTACTTGTCGCTGTACCAAGCCGTCAGCGGCACAGAAGAAGACCGCAACATCTACAAGCAGTTCTCGCCCGACTTCTTCGACCTCATCATCGTCGACGAGTGCCACCGCGGCAGCGCCGCCGAAGATTCCGCCTGGCGCGACATCCTCAGCTACTTCGGCACCGCCACGCAGATCGGCCTGACAGCCACGCCCAAGGAGACCGCCGACGTCTCCAACACCGACTACTTCGGCGAGCCCGTCTACACCTACAGCCTGCGCCAGGGCATCGAGGACGGCTACCTGGCCCCGTACAAGGTCATCCGCGTCGACCTGGACAAGGACGCCTTCGGCTGGCGCCCGCCCGAGGGCATGACCGATAAGCTGGGCAACGTCATCGAAGACCGGGTCTACACCGGCGCGGACATGAACCGCAAGCTGGTGCTGGAGCGCCGCGACGAGGTGGTGGCCGCCAAGATCACCGAATACCTGAAGGCCACGAACCGCTACGACAAGACCATCGTCTTCTGCGAAGACATCGAGCACGCCGCCCGCATGCGCCAGGCCCTGAGCAACGCCAACGCCGACCTCTGCGCCACCCAGCCCAACTACGTGGTGCAGATCACCGGCGACAACCCCGAGGGCAAGCGCGAGCTCGACAACTTCATCGACCCGGAGAAGACCTACCCGGTGATCGCCACCACCTCCAAGCTAATGAGCACGGGCGTCGACGCCCAGACCTGCAAGCTGATCGTGCTGGACCAGAACATCAAGTCGATGACGCTGTTCAAGCAGATCATCGGGCGGGGCACCCGGCTGCGCGAAGACCTGGGCAAGAGCTGGTTCACCATCCTCGACTTCAAGCGCGCCACCGAGCTGTTTGCAGACCCGGCCTTCGACGGCGACCCGGTGCAGATCTACGAGCCCGGCCCCGGCCAGCCTGTCGAGCCACCGCAGCCTCCAGATGCGCCCCAGGACGGAGGGGATGGACTACCGGGTGATCCGCTGACAGGCCCAGGCCCAGGCCCCGGCCCCTTCATCGGCGGCGACGACGGCCCCGCCGAGCCCCGCAAGTACATCGTAGGCGGGAGCGTCAACGTGGCAGTGGCTCGCGAGCGCGTGCAGTATCTCAACGCCGACGGCAAGCTGGTCACCGAGAGCCTGCGCGACTACACCCGGATCAATCTGGGCAAGGCCTACGACTCGCTGGACGGCTTCCTGCAGGCCTGGAACAGCGCCGAGCGCAAGGCCGCGCTGATCGAAGAACTGGAAGGCCGGGGCGTCTTCTTGGATGCACTGGCCGACGAGGTGGGAAAGGACTTCGACCCCTTCGACCTGCTGCTGCATGTGGCCTACGACCAGCCGCCGCTGACCCGGCGTGAACGCGCTCAACGCGTGAAGAAACGCAACGTCTTCACCCAATACGGCCCGGTGGCCCGACAGGTGCTGGAAACATTGCTGGACAAGTACGCCGACGAAGGCATCACCACCATCGAGAGCGACGCCGTGCTGCGCGTGCAGCCCTTCACCGACCTGGG
>JAYRLJ010000391.1:0-2794 GCA_041905305.1 Hylemonella sp.
CTGGGTGGGTCCTGGTGGTATCCGCCTGAGCAGATGCGGGCCGAGGTGGAGGCCTGGAAACCGCGTGACTTCTATGCGGTGTACATCGGTTTCCGTTGCGTCTACACCCCCGGGGGCGATCGATGACCGCCCGGCTGCGCCACGGCTACCGTGCCCTTGTCATCGGCGCGTCGGGTGCGATCGGCGGTGCGTTCGCCCAGGCGCTGCGGGCCGACACCCGCTGCAGCGAGGTCCTGGCCGTGACTCGGTCGCAACCGCTGGCCTGGGATCTGCGCGACGCACCGAGCATCGAGGCCCTGGCACAGCAACTGGCCGGCCCCTTACACCTTGTGATCGATGCCACCGGTGCCCTCACCCTCGACGGGCGCGGCCCCGAGAAGCGCCTGCAGGACCTGGACGCAGACCACCTGCTGGCCAGCCTGCAGGTCAATGCGGTCGGGCCGGCCCTGCTGCTGCGCCACCTGACACCCCTGCTGGCGCGCGACGAGCGCGTGGTCTGGGCCAAGCTGTCCGCGCGGGTCGGCAGCATCGAGGACAACCACAAGGGCGGCTGGTACGGCTATCGCGCTGCCAAGGCCGCCTTGAACCAGCTGCTGCAGACCGCCGCCATCGAACTGGCACGCCAGCGACCGCAGGGGGTGGTGGCCGCGCTGCAACCTGGCACCGTGCGTTCGCCACTAAGCCAGCCCTTCGTCGGCGATGGAGCCACCGCACCGCACGAGTCGGTGCAGGGCCTGCTCACTGCGCTGGATGCACTCCATGCGACCGGACGGGCCCACTTTGTCGACTACGCCGGCCGCTCGATCCCGTGGTAAGGCCCCGGCGCGGGTTTGATCCACCTCAAGTCCCGGCCAATTAGACCGCCCGACTAGTTCTTTCGGAGGATGCCCGCCGCCCCGGCCGCTACCTCCGAAGGATGGTGCATAGCAGCACCGCTTTCTACAGTCCATGCACCCTCTCAGGAGTTATGCAATGGACAAGAACCGACAGGCGCTCTCGGTGCTGATCGTCAGCACGCTGGCTTTCACCGTGTGCTTCATGGTGTGGATGATGTTCGGCGTGATCGGCATCCCGATCAAGAAGGCGCTCAATCTCAATGCCACTGAATTCGGACTGCTGACCGCGATGCCGGTGCTCACCGGCTCGCTGATCCGGGTGCCGCTGGGCATCTGGACCGACAGGTTCGGCGGCCGCATCGTGATGGCCATCCTGATGGCCTGCACCGTGCCGGCCATCTACCTGATGGCCTATGCCACCGCCTACTGGCACTTCCTGGTGATTGGCCTGTTCGTCGGCCTGGCCGGCGGCTCTTTTTCAGTGGGCACGCCCTACGTAGCGCGCTGGTTCCCCAAGAACCGCCAGGGTTTCGCCATGGGCGTCTATGGCGCCGGCAACTCGGGCGCAGCGGTCAACAAGTTCGTCGCTCCCGCGCTGGTGGTGGCCTTCGGCTGGACCATGGTGCCTCAGGTCTATGCCGCCATCATGCTGGGCACGCTGATCATCTTCTGGCTGTTCAGCCACAGCGACCCGGCCCACCTGGTGCCGAGCAACGTGAAGTTCAGCGAACAACTCAAGGCACTGAAGGACCCCAAGGTGCTCAAGTACTGCCAGTACTACAGCATCGTGTTCGGTGGCTACGTGGCGCTGTCGCTGTGGATGGTGCAGTACTACGTGGGCGAGTACGGCCTGGACATCCGCGCCGCGGCCTTGCTGGCGGCCTGTTTCTCGCTGCCGGGCGGCGTGCTGCGCGCCATCGGCGGCTGGCTCTCTGACAAGTACGGCGCGCACAGCGTGACCTGGTGGGTGATGTGGGTGAGCTGGATCTGCCTCTTCCTGCTCTCCTACCCGCAGTTCGATTTCACCGTAGCCACACTGGACGGCCCCAAGACCTTCCACTTCGGCCTCAACGTCTATGCCTTCACCGGCCTGATGTTCATCCTGGGCATCGCCTGGGCCTTCGGCAAGGCCAGCGTGTTCAAGTACATCAGCGATGACTACCCGGGCAACATCGGCGCCATCAGCGGCATCGTGGGCCTGGCTGGCGGCATGGGCGGTTTCGTGTTGCCCATCCTGTTCGGCGCCCTGCTCGACCTCACCGGCATCCGCTCCAGCGCCTTCATGCTGATGTACGGCGTGGTCTGGGTCTCGCTGATCTGGATGTACTGGACCGAGGTACGCCGCACCGAAGTCATGGGCGCCCAAGCCACCGCCTTCAGCCTCAAGGGTTGAGCCCTACTCCCTTCTCTTCCCTTTCCAAGGAAACACCATGAACACCAACACCAAGGAATCGGGCGCCACCCTCACCGACTGGCGCCCCGAGGACGAGCAGTTCTGGGAGGCCACCGGCCGGCACATTGCCTACCGCAACCTCTGGATCTCGGTGCCGGCCCTGCTGTGCGGCTTTGCCGTCTGGGGCATGTGGGGCATCATCACCGTGCAGATGCTCAACCTGGGCTTCCCCTTCAGCCAAGCCGAGCTCTTCACACTCACCGCCATCTCGGGCCTGGCGGGCGCCACCATGCGCATTCCGGCCTCCTTCCTGATCCGCATTGCCGGCGGGCGCAACACCATCTTCCTGACCACCGCCATGCTGCTGGCTCCGGCCATCGGTACCGGCATCGCGTTGCAGCACAAGGACTGGCCACTGTGGGTGTTCCAGCTCATGGCCCTGTGGTCAGGCGTGGGCGGCGGCAACTTTGCCTCCAGCATGTCCAACATCAGCACCTTCTTCCCCAAGCGCCTGCAGGGCACCGCACTGGGTCTGAACGCCGGCCTGGGTAACTTCGGCGTGACG
>JAYRLJ010000035.1:0-15945 GCA_041905305.1 Hylemonella sp.
ACCGGCGAACAGGTTCTTGCCGTCCTTCCAGATGGACTGGTGCACGTGCATGCCGGAACCGTTGTCGCCAGCGTAGGGCTTGGGCATGAAGGTGGCGGTCTTGCCGTAGGCGTTGGCCACGTTCCACACCACGTACTTCAGGACCTGGGTCCAGTCGGCGCGCTCGACCAGGGTCGAGAACTTGGTGCCGATTTCGTTCTGGCCGGCGCCCGCCACTTCGTGGTGGAACACCTCGACCGGGATGCCCAGGGATTCGAGGATCAGCACCATCTCGGCGCGCATGTCCTGCGTGCTGTCGACCGGGGGCACCGGGAAGTAGCCACCCTTGGTGGTGGGACGGTGGCCGCGGTTGCCGCCTTCGAGCTGCTTGCCGCTGTTCCAGGGGGCTTCGTACTCGTCGATGGCAAACATCACGTTGCCGGGCTCGTTGCTCCAGCGCACGCCGTCGAAGATGAAGAATTCCGGCTCGGGGCCGAAGTAGGCGGTGTCGCCAATGCCGGAGGCCTTCAGGTAGGCTTCGGCGCGCTTGGCGATGGAGCGCGGGTCGCGGTCATAGGCCTTGCCGTCGCTGGGCTCGACCACGTCGCACTGCAGGAACAGCGTGGTTTCTTCGAAGAAGGGGTCGATGTTGGCGGTGTTCGGGTCGGGCATGAGCTGCATGTCCGAAGCCTCGATGCCTTTCCAGCCGGCGATGGAGGAGCCGTCGAAGGCGTGGCCCGAAGTGAACTTGTCTTCATCGAAGTGCGACACAGGCACGGTCACGTGCTGCTCTTTGCCACGGGTGTCGGTGAAACGGAAGTCAACGAACTTGACTTCGTTTTCCTTCACCATCTTCATCACGTCTGCGACGGTCTTGGCCATCAGATTCTCCTGGTTGGAAGGTTGGTTGAAAGTTTCAGGGGCATGAATGCAGGTTCTGTGCCAAAGCGGCTTCCGCATGGTTGCGCCGAACCCCGTATTTTGCCCTCGGTTTGTCACGGTTCGAGGGGATGTCTGCAATCAAATCACGAATCGCTCGCACCATACGCACCATTTAAGGGCATTTAAATGGCACCATTTGTGTGCATTTTCAATTTCGCACCATTTCAGGGCCCAATGGTGCATCCAGTTGACGCAAACCGGCCAGCAGCTCGGGGTAGGCCTGGGTCACTCGGGCCGGCTCACCCTTGACCCCCAATTCAATATGGCGGCCGTGCTGCGGGTGATCGACGCTAGGGAGGCTGAACACCTTGACGCCATCGAAGCGGCGCTCGATCTCCTCCATCAGGGGCGTCAGGGTGGCCTCCATGGAACCATAGACGATGACCGACTGCTCGACCCAGGCCGCCTGCCGGTGCAGATGACGGTAGTGGGTGTCCAGTACCCACTCGATCATGGGCCAAGCCATGACCGGGAAGCCCGGCACAAAGTGCACCGCACCGCCCGCCGCGCCCCGGCAGCTGAAGCCCGGAATCTTGTTGTACGGGTTGGGAATGATCTCGGCGCCGCGCGGGAACACCCCCATATTGAGGCGGTGCACATTGTCGGGACGGTCCGGCTCATAGGGCACGCCCTGCTCGCGCGCCACGTCCTGCATGCGCTCGCGAATCAGCGCTTCCGCCTGCGGGTGCAGCGCCAGCTCGACGCCCAGCGCCCGTGCTGCACATAGTCGCGTGTGGTCATCCGGCGTGGCGCCGATGCCACCGCAGGAAAACACCACCCCACCCGAGGCAAAGGCGCGCTGCAGCGTGGCGGTGATCCGTTCGGGCGAGTCGCCCACATAGTCGGCATAGGCGAGCTGCAGGCCACGGGCATGCAGCAGTTCGATGACCTTGGGCAGGTGCTTATCGGCACGCTTGCCGGAGAGGATTTCGTCACCAATGATGATGACGCCGAATTCAGGCGCCGGCTTGGGCATCGTTGTGGGGTTCATGGGGCAAAGCCGGCGCGGCGCCGGCATCAGGCGGTGGTTCAGGCGCCACGGTTTCGACAGTCGGCGCCCCCCGCGCCGCTTCGGCGCGCAGTGCCTGCAGCGCAGCCAGGCAGAAGTGCGCGAACCACAGCGAGGAGAAGGCAAAGACGAAGGTATAGATCCAGATCGCCAGCGGCACCAGCAGCGGTGCGAACACAATGGCCATGGCGCCCACGGCCCACACCAGACCGGGTGCCGCACCCAGGTAGCCGGTCAGGATGCCGATGGCCAGCAGCCACAGGCGATGGCGGCGCAGCAACTCGGCGCGCTCCTCACGGCTGGCATGTTCGGCCAGGGTGTCGTAGGCCATGACGCGGTAGGTCAGCCAGCCCCACACCAGCGGCGGCAGCACCACCACCAGCGGCGGAATCAGCCACAGCGGCATGGACACCAGCAGGGCCAGCGCCGCCAGCAGCGAGGTGCCCAAGGCAAAGATGAGACCGCGCCAGAAGGTGCCACCATGGCGGCGTTCCAGACGCGGGAAACGCAGTTCCGCCACCAGGGTCACCAGCGCCGGCGTCATGAAGGCGGCCACCGCCAGCAGCGACAGGATGATGACCACCGGCAGCGTGAACATGAGCAGCACCAGCGGCGCCACCACGCTGCGCAGGTTGCCGGCGCCGACGCTTTCCAGCCAGCGCATCAGGCTCTCCAGCAGGGCCAGCTCGCCCAGCCAGACCTGCACGGCCTGCACCGCCGGCTCCCAGTAGAAGTAAACCAGCCCGGCCGACAACAGCACCAGCAGCACCAGCGGCAGGAAAGACAGCGCAATCACGCGCGGCCGCAGCGTGTAGACCAGAGCCCGCCAGAAGGAGTCCAGAAACAGGTTCATGCCGCGAAGCATACCGTGGATGGCATGACGGCGTCGTGACCGTGGGGCTCAGGCGCGGCCGACCAGCCGCTTGAGGCCCAGCCACTGCTGCGACCAGAAGCCGCGGCCGTAATCGCGCCCCTGCTCCACCTGGTCGCGCACCCCTGTGGGGTCGTAGCGCAACTCGAAGTTGGCGGTGCCGAACAGCATGTCCCACCAGGGCAGCAGCACGCCGAAGTTATGTCCGCCGAGTTTGACAGCCCCCACGCTCGGCACTGGCGTGTCCTCGCTGCCCCCACGCGCAGGCCTGCCCTGCGCTTCGCTTGGACCTGGGGCCCTCGCGCCTTGGGACGGCCCGGCGGCGCTCAAGGTCTCTTTGCTTGGCGTGGCTGGCGACTCGTGCCCGATGCCGATGCTGTGGTGCACGCGGTGGAAACGCGGGCTGATCCACAGCCGCTCGCCCCAGCGGCCAAAGGACAGGCGCAGGTTGGCATGCTGAAAGCTCTCGCTGAGCTGGGTCAGCGCGACGATGGCCACGAACTGCGCCGGCGCCACACCGATGAGCTGCGCCACCGTCACCACGATGACGTCACGTAGCAGGTCGTCGAGCAGGTGGTTGCGGTTGTCGCTCCACATCGTCATCTGGCGCTGCGCATGGTGCAGCGCGTGCAGGCGCCACCACCACTCGAAGCGGTGCTGACCGCGGTGGATCCAGTAGTCGAGGAAATCAAAGGCCAGCAGGTACAGCAGCAGGCTGACCATCGGCTGATCGGTCACACCGGGCCACAGGTCGTCGAGATGCCAGGTCGGCAGGCCGGCCACGCGCAGCAGGCCGAACAGCTCGTCCATCAGCGGTGTCAGGGTGAAGAACAGCGCGAGCCGAAACAGCCCGAGGCGGTGGATCAGGGTGTACAGCACATCGGTGCGGATGGTCGCGCGGTCGGTGACCGCCTCCACCGGCCGCCAGCGCTGCAGGGGGCCGATGATGGCCAGCAGCACCGCCAGCTGCAACAGGCCGACGAGCAACCAGCCGGTGGCACTGTAGGCGTCGGCCAGCCGGTGCCCCAGACCCAGGGCAAAAGCCAGTGGCTCCACGACGGCCTCGAACAACTCAGCCTGCAGATCGGAAAACCAGTTGGCCAGCGCTTCCATGCCCTACCTCTGCGGTGCTCGCCGCGCCGCGATCCAGCCGCGGTAGTCCGGGTGCTCACTCAGCGTGCGAAAACAAAAGCCGCGCGCCTTCAGCCCCATGAGCAGCGGCTCGAGCACATTGGGCGCCCAGGGATCCTTGCGCGACCAGATGCCCAGGTGGGCCATCAGGATGTCGCCGCTACGGATGTCGTGCAACGCCCGCTTCAGCAGTGCGTCGTTGCTGTAGCGCTCGCTCGGCAACTCATCCCCGAGGAAGCCTGCGGGCGCCCAGCCCACGTGGGCGTAACCACAGTCACGCGCCGCAGCCAGCAGGGCCGGCGAGGTCTTGCCGCCGGGGGCACGGAACAGCGGCAGCACCGGGCGGCCGGTGAGCTGCTGCAGGCGGTCGGCCGCGGCCTGGATCTGGGCACAGTACTGCGCCGCGTCCCAGACCAGCTCACGCCCTTCCTGCTCGCCCGCCGAGGGGCGCACGCGAAAGCGTGTTGCGCTACCCTCGCCCGTCACATCGGCACGCCAGTAGACGTGGTCCAGCGTGTGGGAGGCGAACTCATGCCCCTCGGCGGCGCGCGCGCGCCACCACGGCGCCCAGTGCTCGCCCAGACTGCCATCGCCAACCCGGCTGCGCTCCTGCGCGGCGAAGAAGGTCGCGCGCACCTGCTGGCGCTGCAACACCTCCGCAATCAGCTCGGCCACGCCCATGTGGCCGGTGTCGAACGTCAGGTACAGCGGTTTCTTACACTCTCTTGGGCTTTCCGCCCTGGCCGGATGGCCGCCGATAGCTATCAAAACGATAGCAAACAGAGCCGACAGGAACAGCTTACTGACGCGGCGCATGGTCGAGCGTCCAGACGCCGTGCGGCGATTTGCCGACCCGCACCTGGCGCACCACTTCGCGCGTGGCGGTGTCGATCACGCTGAGCTTGCCGGCCCAGCGCGAGGCCAGGAAGATGTACTTGCCATCGGCCGACAGGTCCATGCAGTCCGGACCGCTTGGGCCCGGATACTGGTCGACCACGCGCATGGTCTGGTAGTCGATCTTGCTGATGGTGTCGGCCACGCGGTTGCTCACCAGCACATGGCGCCGGTCGCCGACAGCACGGAAGGCATGGGCGCCCTTGCCGGTGGGAATGTAGTGCGCCAGCCGGGCCGTGGGACCGGAGACGTCATAGACCTCCACGCCTTCGCCGCCGGTCAGGCCAATCAGCAGGTAGCGGTCGTCGGGCGTGCCGAACACGTCGGCCGGCAGCGGACCGGTCTTGCGCCGCCACTTCTGTGTCTGTGTCGGCAGGTCGATGGCCACCAGTTCGTCACTGTCCTGCATGGTCACGTAGGCCGTCGTGCTCTGGCTGTCGATCCAGACATGGCTGGGCGTCTTGCCGCTGGCCAGGCGCTTGACCAGGCTGAGGTTGCTGCCGTCCCACCGGTAGATGTCGACGTGGTTGAGGCGGTTGCCGGCGGTGACGAACCACTTCATGTCGGGTGAAAAGCGCAGCTGGTAGGGGTCGAGGATGCCGCGCACCGTGCGCTGCACTTCGGCCGTGCGCGGGTCGACGAACGTCAGCGAGTCGCCCATGGCGTTGGCGATGATGAGCGATTTCTCGTCCGGCGTCAGGTACAGGTGGTGCGGCTCCTTGCCGGTGCTCAGGCGCTTGATTTCTTTCCAGCTGGCCGGGTCGATGACGCTGACGCTGGCATCCAGCGAGTTGAGCACGAAGATTGGCCGCGCCTGGGCTAGCGCCTCAGGCACATGGCCACCGGTGGCCAGAAAGACCAGCAAGGCACAGACAAGATGGATCGAAGAACGCACGGCAGACCGGTGAGCAGGACAGCTTGCCAGTGTAGCGGCCAGCACGACCTGCCAGCTTACGGGGCAACCCGGGTGCGGCCGAGGGTTGACCGTCATCAAGGTCCAGGCAAGCACGGGCGCGACGGCTTCATACGGCCGCGCCGCCGTTGATGCGGGCGAGGTCGTCCGCCTCCAGCCAGCGCCACTGTCCCGGCGCCAGATCGTCCGGTAGCACCAAGCCACCGATCTGCGAACGGTGCAGGCCCTCGACCCGGTTGCCCACCGCGGCCAGCATGCGCTTGACCTGGTGGTACTTGCCTTCGGTCAGGGTCAGCCGAAGGTGGTGACTGGCCACCGCCTCGCAAGCGGCGGCACGCACCGGCTTGGGGTCATCGTCCAGCACCACGCCGTCCAGCAGGCGCTGTACCTGGCGTTCATCCAGCGGGTGCTTGACCGTCACCTCATAGACCTTGGGCACATGGTGGCGCGGCGAGTTCATGCGATGGATGAAGGGGCCGTCGTCGGTCAGCAGCAGCAAGCCGGTGGTGTCCTGGTCGAGCCGGCCCACGGCCTGCACGCCCTGCACGCTGCCCTTGGCCGGACGCTGGCGCAGCGGTGCCGGCAACAGGGTGTAGACGCTGGGCCAGGTGGAGGGCTTTTGCGAACATTCGGTGCCCACAGGCTTGTGCAGCATGAGGTAGGCCTTCTCACGGTAGCGCCAATCCTCGCCACGTACCCGAAAGCGCAGGCCCTCCGCTTCAAAATCCATAGCAGACTGCGTACACTCCACGGGCTCAGAAGCTTCGTTTGACGCATAAACCTGCACATGACCCTGCTGGATCAGGCCGGCGCAGACGCGCCGCGTGCCAAAGCCCTGGGAATAGAGGATGTCTTGCAACTGCATGGCGTCGAGTATCGCAAACCGCGCCACGGGCGCCGGGGCACCCTGGCCCCGGGTCGGGGCCTCAGTGGCTGAACTGGGTGTCAGGAAAGTCGCTGGCGATCGCAGCCATGGCGTCGACGTTCTCCAGCACCCAATCGACGATGGCCGGGTCGAAATGCAGGCCACGCTGCTGGCGCAGGTAGCCGAGGATCTGCTCCAGCGGCCAAGGCTCCTTGTAACTGCGCCGACTGCCCAAGGCATCAAAGACGTCGGCCACAGCGCCGATGCGGCCATAGATATGGATCTGGTCGCCCTTCAGGCCCTGCGGGTAGCCGCTGCCATCCCATTTCTCATGGTGCTGACCGGCCAGCAGGGCGGCGGCCCGCAGGATCTCGCGGTCGGAGCGCGCCAGCATCTCATGGCCGATTTCCGCATGCAGGCGCATCACCGCCCATTCCTCCGGCTCCAACTTGCCCGGTTTGTGCAGGACGGCATCCGGAATGCCGATCTTGCCGAAGTCGTGCAGCGGCGCGGCGAGCTTCAGGACGTCCGCCTCGCGCTCGGACAGGCCAATGCCGCGCGCGATCAGGCTACAGTACTCGGCCACGCGTCGCACGTGCTGGCCGGTCTCGCGCGAGCGGGTCTCGATCGCCTCGCCCAGCATGTAGACGATGTCGCGCTGGGTGCCTTCGATCTCATCGTGCAGCAGGGTGTTCTCGTAGGCGATCGACACGTTCTGCAGGAACAGCTGGATCAGGCTGGAGTCGTCGGGCGACAGCGGCCGCAGGCTGCGGAAGTAGATGACGTTCTCCTTGCCACCATGGGCCTGGAAGTAGCCCCAATACTCGCCCTCGCGCACCAGCGGCCGTCGCGTGCTGAGCACCGTAGCCACATCGGCCATCATCTGTTCCGGCAAATTGCGTGCCGCGTCGTCACCCACCAGTTCGGTGAAGCGCCCGGTGGCCGCCACCACGGCCAGTTGCCCGCTTTCACGCCGCAGCGCCAGGCTGTCGCATTTGAGCAGCAACGCATCACGCTCCAGGTACAGCAAGGCCACCAGCTGCTCCAGCACACCCTGTACGAAGTGGCCCAGGTCGCGCGCACGGAAGATTTCGGCCGTGGCGTGGATCACGCGCCGCAAGCCAGCGCGGTTGGCGTCCAGCGCCTGCAGGTCGCGCCACGAACGCAGGCTGGTCAGGATGGTGCTGTAGAGCTTCTGCGCCGACAGTTCGGACTTTTCCTTGTAGTCGTTGATGTCGTACTCGCGGATCACGGCGCGCTCCGGCGCTTGGCCCGGCTGGCCGGTGCGCAGGATCAGGCGGATCAGGCGGTTCTTGTGTCCATCCCGGATGGTGCGGATCAACTCCAGGCCAGCGTGCTCGTGCTCCATCACCACGTCCACCAGGGCAACGGCGGTATCGGGATGGGCGCGCAGCAGCCGCTCGCCTTCCGCGGCGGAATACGCGCCCAGGAACTCCAGGCCGCGGCCGTCGAACTCGAAGCCCGCCAGGGCCAGCCGCGTCACCTCGTGCACGCCCTGGTCATCGTCAATGATCATGACCTTCCAGCCTGGCTGGGCCACCGGCAGCGCGCCGGCCTCGTCGGCCTCTTGCGCAAAGATCATGTCGCCATCGGCGCCGTCTGTGTCTTTCATGCGTCCTCGCTCTGCGATTGCACCGGAAACCGGATGCGGAAAGTTGCCCCCTGGCTTGCATTCTTGACCAGCTGAATCCCCCCCGCCAACGTCCCGGACACCAGGTTGAAGACGATATGCAGCCCCAGCCCACTGCCGCCGGTACCGCGCCGCGTGGTGAAGAAGGGGTCGAAGATGCGGTCCTGGATGTCGGCCGGGACGCCCTTGCCGTCGTCTGCCACATCGAGCTCGATGTCCTGGCCCACCCGCTCGGCCCGGATGCGGATCGTGCCGGGCTGATCCGGCGCATAGGCGTGGATGAGCGCATTGAGCACCAGATTGCTGAGGATCTGGTAGATCGCTCCGGGATGCGTACGCAGCACGAGCTGCCCGTTGCTTTCGTTCAGTACCTGGACCCGGCTGCTCTTGAGACGCGGCTTGAGGCTGACGATGATCTCGTCGATGTACTCGTGCAGGTTGATGACGCGCCAATCGTCGCTGGACTGGTCCACCGCCACCTGTTTGAAGCTGCGGATCAGCTCGGCCGCACGCAGCAGGTTGGTGACCAGGATGTCACAGCCGTTGAGGCCATGGCTGATGAAGCGCTCAAGCGTCGTGCGCGTGAGCGGGTTGTCCACGAAAGCCTCACGCACGCGTCTGAACTCCTCATGCCGGGTCGTGGCCGAAGTGACGCCGATGCCCAGGGGCGTGTTGATCTCGTGCGAGATGCCAGCCACCAGACCGCCCAGCGATGCCATCTTCTCGGACTGCACCAGTTGCGCCTGCGTCTCGCGCAAGGACGCCAGGGACCGGCTCAACTCCTGTGTGCGGTCCAGCACGCGCTGTTCCAGCGTTTCGTTGAGTTCGCGCAGGGCCAACTCGGCCTGCTTCTGCTCGGTGACGTCCTGCAGCGTGCCGCCGACCCGCACCGGCTGGCCTTGTTCATTGCAGTGGACGGCGCCACGCAGGTGCGCATACTTCATGCGGCCATCCTGGAACATCAACCGCATCACCACCTCGAAATCGGAGCAATTGGCCAGCGCCACGCTGCGTCGCTCGCGCAGCAACTCGCGGTCCTCCGGATGGATCATCGCAGCCACGTCGGCACGCGGCACCCGCCCGTCGGCGCTCTCGAACTCGTGAATGCGCAGCGCCTCCTCCGACATCAGGTAGTCATCCTTGGCGAAGTCGAATTCCCAGTGACCAATCTTGGCCAGCCTCTGCGCTTCCTTCAGCCGCGCTTCGCTCGCGCGCAAGGCCAGCTCGGCCACGGCCTGCTCCGTCAGATCCTGCACAGTACCCAGCACGCGAACCGCCCGGCCCTGCTCGTCGCAATGCACCGCACCACGCACCTGCACGTACTTCGTGCGGCCCCCAGCGAACACCAGGCGAACCCGCGCCGAATAGATGCCGCCCGGATGCATGGCCGCCAGACGCGCCCGGCGCAGCTCGGCGCCTTCTTCCGGCGGCAAGGTGGCCGCCATGGTCTCGCGCGACACCCGGCCGTCGGGTGACTCCAGTTCATGGATGCGCAAGGCCTCTTCCGACAGGCGGTACTCGTTGGTCAGCAGATCGAGCTCCCAGCTGCCGATGCGGGCCAGGTGCTGGGCCTCCTGCAACAAGGCCTCACTCTGGCGCAAGGCCTCTTCGGCCTGCTTGTTCTGCGTGATGTCGCGCTCAATCGAGATGTACTTGACCAGCTGCCCGGCCTCGTCATACACCGACTGCACGTCGATGACGGCCCAGTACTTCCGACCGCTCTTGTGGTAGTGGACGATTTCAGCCTCGAAGCGCTCACCGCGGGAAATGCGTTCCTGAATGAAGGCATAGGTGCTGGCGTCCGTTTCCGGCCCATTGAGCAGCTCACTCGGGCGCCGGCCGCGCACTTCATCCAGCGTGTAGCCACTCATGCGCGTGAAGCCGTCATTGACCCAGGTGATGCAGGTATCGGCATCCATGATGATCACGCCGTTGTCAGTGCTGGAAGCCACCAAGGCCAGCTCGCGCGCCTGCGCCTCGCGCTCACGCAGAGCCTGCTCAGCCAGCTTCTGCTCGGTGACATCCTGCAAAGCGCCCACGATCCGTACCGGATTGCCATGCGCGTCGGCCTCCACAGCCGCCCGCAACTGGACGTACTTGATTCGACCATCACGCATGCGCAGCCGCATCTGCATCCCGTAACTGCCCAGACAGGCCAGCGCCTCGGCCCGCAGGCGGCGGTTTTCGGAGAGATCATCCGGATGCATCAGCGCCACCACTGCCTCGCGTGACATGCGCGGCTGGCCAAGATCGAACTCATGGATGCGCAGAGCCTCTTCGGACATAAGGTACTCGTTGCGCACCAGGTCCAACTCCCAATGCCCGACATGCGCCAGTTGCTGAGCTTCGCGCAGGCGGGCAGCACTCTGGCGCAAGGCATCCTCGGCCAGCTTGCTCTGCGTGATGTCGCGCTCGATCGCGATGAACTTGACCAACCGGCCACTGTCATCGTGCACAGGCTTGACGTCCAGCGCCAGCCAGTAGGCACGGCCGCTCTTGTGGTAGTTGAGAATCTCGGCCTCGAACCCTTCGCCGCGGTCCAGACACTCGCGCATCCGGCGGCGCACCTCGGGATCACTGTCCACCCCTTGCAGCAGACGCCCCGGCTGCTTGCCGACCACCTCCGCCAGTGTGTAGCCCGTGATCGTCTCGAAGCCGTGGTTGACCCAGAGGATCAGCCCCTGTGCGTCGGTGATGACGACCGCGTTGTCGGTCCGCGCCGCCACCAGGGCCAGTTCCCGGGCCTGCGCCTCGCTGGCACGCAACGTGTCCTCGGCGGCCTTGCGGGCGCTGATGTCGATACAGACCAGCAAATGCCGCACCGACTCTGCATACCGGAACCCTGTCAGCACCGCCTCGCAGGTACGTCGCTCGCCACCCCGCGTGCGCAGCACGAGCTCAAAGCGCCCGGCGCCATCCGTCGGGGTCGCGGGCGAACCCTCGACCGCCGGCAGCGGCGGCACCTCCTCGTCGGCCAGCACGCGCCAGTCGGCAAGCCCCTTCAGTTCGGCGTCCGTGTAACCCGACAGCGCCGCCATGGCGGGGTTCGCGTACACGATGCGCCCCCGCTCGATCAACAGCACACCTTCACCGGCGTCGGACTGCGCCCGAAGCAAGGCCTTGTAAAAGCTGTTCTCCCCAGCCACTTCGTCGAAAAAGGTCAATGTCAGCGACACCGTCAGCACCAGAACGGCCACCAGTCCGACAAACAGGCCGATGGCGTCGCCGCTCAGGCCGCGGCCCGCCACCGTGCAGACGGCATCCGGCGCAAACTCGGCCGCCGCCATGCCCATGTAGTGCATGCCCGCAATCGCCAGTCCCATCGCCGTCGCACCGCCCAGGCGGCGCCAGAACGACCGGCCGGCCTCGCTGCGCTCCCTGAAGACCAACACCAGCGCCCCCCAGCTGGCCCCCACCGCGATCAGCGCCGACAGCATGAAGCGGTAGGGGTCGTAGACGATCGGGGGCGACATCTGCATCGCCGCCATGCCGCTGTAGTGCATGGCGACGATGCCCGCCCCCATGAGCAGCGACGCCAGGAAACGGGTGGACACCTGCGCCTGCGGCCGGCTCAGCACAAACAAGGCAACGGCCGAGGCCAACACGGCTGGCAGCAGTGAGAAGGCCGTGATCAGCGGGTCATAGGCCACCGGCACCGGCAGGTGCAGCGCCAGCATGCCGACAAAATGCATGGCCCAGATCCCGATGCCCATGGAGATGGCACCGCCGGCAATCCAGTAGATGCGGTCGGTCTGACTGGCCCACACCAGACGAAAGGCCAGGCGCAAGGTGGTGTAGGAAGCGAAGATGGCGATGAAGACCGAAAACGCCACCAGCTGCCACTGGTACCCGTAACTCATGCGCACGTCCCCCTGTCCTCATGCCGCCATCTGAGAGCGGGGAAAGAGGACCTCCCAACGAGCGGCATTGCGTCCATGAAGCGATGACCTTGGCTGAAATGACAGATTTATCATTTCACTATACCCGCAAGACCCGTCGGCCGTAAACCCGGCGATGCCGCCAGCCCCCTAGGCCGTCGCGCGCCGCCGACGCCGGCAGCGGTCACAGGCTTGCTGGGCCACTGGCCGCAGCCAAGAAAAAGCCGCCAGACCCTTCCGGGTGGCGGCTTTATCAGGGTGGATGGTGGAGCTGGGGGGATTTGAACCCCCGTCCGCAAGCCTTCTTCGCGCAGTTCTACATGTGTAGTCGTCTGATTTGTGTCTCGCCCGATGCGTCGCGCAGCGACACGCTACGCATCAGACCAGTACCCTATTTTCTCGTCCATCCCCAAGGCACCCGGAGACAGACCAGCCAATATGAATTCCCTTGCAGCCGGGAGGCTTACGCCCCCTTGCCCAGCCTATCGGCCAACTGTTGCAAGGCTCACCGGATTAAGCGGCGAGTGCGAAACGTTCGTCGTTTGCAGTTAGTTTTTTTCTGCGGTTTTACGAGGTGACAGAACCTCGACATGCCCTGCTGCGTGCCCGAACCCACGTCGAAACCAGTGCAGCCCCTGAGCTGGCTATTTTAGGACGGGTTCAGCAATTGCAAGAGCTCAACCGGGGAATTTATCGTCGCATGCGCCCCCCAGCGGCTCACGTCCGTTTTCTGCCCCAGATAGCCGTAGGTGGCCGCCACGGTGGCCATGCCGGCCGCCTGGCCAGCCACGATGTCTCGCTCGTCATCCCCCACGTAAACGCAGCGCTGGGGATGCAGCCCCAGGCGACGCGCCGCCTCGAACAGTGGCGCCGGATGCGGTTTGGCATGGGGCGTGGTGTCGCCGCTGATGATCGCCCGGGCGCTGGCAAACATCGGCATGGCACGCGTCAACGGCTCGGTGAAGCGCTGCATCTTGTTGGTCACCACACCCCAGGCAAGGTCCCGTTCCAGCAAGCGCCCGATCAACTCTGCCACGCCTGCAAAGGCATAGGTGCGTTCAGTCATGCAGCGCTCGTAGTTGACGAAGAACTCCTCGCGCATCGATTCGTAGTCCGGGTGTTCGGGCGTCAGCCCAAAGGCCACCCCGAGCATGCCGCGCGCACCGGCACCGGCCATCGGCCGGTACAACTCAGCCGCCAGGGACGGCAAGCCGCGGTCGGTGCGCATCTTGTCTGCTGCCGCACCAAGATCGGGGGCGCTGTCGATCAGGGTGCCGTCCAGGTCGAACAGGACGGCTTCGATACCGGCAAACCCTTGCATCAGCCCCCCCGCTTGCGGGTAGCGAACAGGTAATTGACGCTGGTATCCCCACTGAGCCAATAGCGCCGGGTCAGCGGGTTGTATTCCATGCCCCGCGTCCCGGCCAACTCCAGCCCCGCCTGACGGCAAAAGCGCGCCAGCTCGCTGGGGCGGATCATCTTGGCGTACTCATGCGTGCCGCGCGGCAGTAGTTTCAGGACGTATTCCGCCCCGACGATGGCGAACAGGAAGGACTTGGGGTTGCGGTTGATGGTGGAGAAGAACACCCAGCCCCCCGGCTTGACCAGCGTGGCGCAGGCCTGCACCACCGACGCCGGGTCCGGCACGTGTTCCAGCATTTCCATGCAGGTCACCACATCAAAGCTCGCCGGTCGCTCGGCCGCCAAGGCCTCGGCAGCCACTTCGCGATAGCTGATGTTCGGCGTGCCGGCTTCGAGTGCATGCAGTTGGGCCACCTTGAGCGCTTTGGTCGACAGGTCAATGCCCGTCACCGTGGCACCCTTGCGGGCCATGGCATCAGCCAGGATGCCGCCACCGCAGCCCACGTCCAGCACTTGTTGCCCAGCCAGGGGCGCCAGGCCGTTGATCCAGTCCAGCCGCAGCGGGTTGATCTGGTGCAGCGGGCGGAATTCACTCTCCGGGTCCCACCAGCGGTGGGCCAGTTCGGAAAATTTGGCCAGTTCGGCCGGATCGGCATTCACGGTAGAAGTCATCGGCCGATTATCGGACAGAGCCACGACGAAACACGTCGCCATAAAGCAAAAACCCCGCCGAGGCGGGGTTCTGCAGGCAATCCGGAGGGATTACTTGTTGGGACGGGTACCGACCACTTCGATTTCCACGCGACGGTTCTTGGCGCGGCCTTCCTTGGTCTTGTTGTCGGCAACGGGTTGCTTCTCGCCCTTGCCTTCGGTGTACACGCGGTTCTTTTCGATGCCCTTGGTCACCAGGTAGGCCTTGACGGCTTCAGCGCGACGGATCGACAGCTTCTGGTTGTAGGCATCGGTACCCACGGAGTCGGTGTGGCCGACGGCAATGATCACTTCCAGGTTGATCGCCTTGACCTTCTGGGCCAAATCGTCCAGCTTTTCCTTGCCTTCCTTCTTCAGGACAGCCTTGTCGAAATCGAAGAAGGCATCAGCGGCGTAGGTCACCTTGGTGGCAGCCACGGCCGGGGCGGCGGGAGCAGCCGGACGGGCGGCCGGAGCCGGAGCAGCAGCAGGAGCCGGAGCAGCAGCAGGAGCGGCGATGGCGCCATCGCAACCTTGGGCAGCGGTGGCCGGGGTCCAGTTGGCATCGCGCCAGCACAGCTCGTTGGTACCGTTCTTGACAGCAATGCCAGAACCGCTCATCCAGTTGTCAACAGACTGGGCGCCAGCAGCAGTAGCCAGTGCGGCCGAAGCGATCAACATTGCCACTTTATTCAGTTTCTTCATGGTTCCATCCTCTAGCGGAAAAAGCTGCAGTCTAGCTGCGATTAGTGATGAATAGATGGCATGCACATAGGACTACCACCTGAACTGTCCACACCATTGTGCCATATCCCATCAGGGCTTCAATGGTCATATGTAAGACACGGGCAGTTACAAACACGGAAGCCGCGCCTTTGTTGCTCTGAAGCCACAGAGTCGCCGCCTTAAAATGGCAGATTGCCCAGTCCAAGTCACAGACCTGACATCCCCCATGACCCAGTTCGCCAAAGAGACCCTGCCCATCAGCCTTGAAGAGGAGATGCGGCGCAGCTACCTCGATTACGCCATGAGCGTGATCGTCGGCCGCGCCCTGCCCGATGCGCGGGACGGCCTGAAGCCGGTGCACCGGCGCGTGCTGTACGCCATGCACGAGTTGAACAACGACTGGAACCGTGCCTACAAGAAGTCGGCGCGTATCGTGGGTGACGTCATCGGTAAGTACCACCCGCACGGCGACCAGTCGGTCTACGACACCATCGTGCGCATGGCACAGGATTTCTCCATGCGCCACATGCTGGTGGATGGCCAGGGCAACTTCGGCTCGGTCGATGGCGACAACGCGGCGGCGATGCGTTACACGGAAATCCGCCTGGCCAAGATTGCGCACGAGATGTTGGCCGACATCGACAAGGAAACCGTCGACTTTGGCCCCAATTACGACGGTTCGGAGAAAGAGCCGCTGGTCCTGCCTACCCGCCTGCCCAACCTGCTCGTCAACGGTTCGGGCGGCATTGCGGTCGGCATGGCCACCAACATTCCGCCGCACAACCTCAACGAAGTGGTGGACGGGTGCTTGCACCTGTTGAAGAACCCGGAAGCCTCGGTTGACGAGCTGATGGAGATCATCCCGGCGCCCGACTTTCCCACCGCCGGCATCATCTACGGCATCAGCGGTGTCAAGGAAGGCTACCGTACCGGCCGCGGCCGCGTCGTGATGCGCGCCAAATGCCACTTCGAAGACATTGACCGCGGGCAGCGCCAGGCCATCATCGTTGACGAGCTGCCCTATCAGGTGAACA
>JAYRLJ010000392.1:0-2790 GCA_041905305.1 Hylemonella sp.
TTCATAATTATGGATAACGGGCTTGCAGAAAACTGACGCTGAGCGTCCGTCCGAGCCGCGATTCGAGAACGATTGTGGCCGGCCCGGCCCATGCCGGCAAGCCACGTCCTCATTCCTGGGTAGCATGCTGCGCCGCGGGCGCGCAGGACATCGAGGGCCGACAGGCGCGTGATCTCCAGGTGCGTCAGCGCGCCGGCCAGAAGACCCCGATACCCAGCGCCACCGCGAACAAGGCCACACCGCCCAGCGCCACGGCCAGTCGCCGCACCCAACGGCGATGCACCTCCACACGCTGGATCAACTGGGTATTTTGCTCAGCCAAGGCCTGAATCACCTCGGAGGACGCCAGCATCTGCCGGTGCAGCTCGGTCACCTGCCCCTCCAGCGCCGCCACCCGGTCCGCCAGTGAGGCAGGCTCCGGGCCGCCCTGCGCTGCGTCGGAGGGAGTCGCGCCCGGCTTGCGGGCCACGGTGTCCCACAGCTTCTTGGCACCACCAGCCACCTTGGGCGCATTGCTGATGACGTCCGACCAGGGCACGCTTTGCAGCACGGTCAGCCAGGGAATCGCCATGATGAGATCTCCAAACGTGAGGCTCAGACGCCTCATTGCTACATTTTTGGAAGCTGACGGCGCTTATCCAGCAAGGGGCAATGGCCGTTCTTGTTCGCACCCTGAGGGAATGCAGCTACTTCACCAACGCCAGCACGTCCTTGAACGCCGGGTGCTCGACCGAGCGCAGCCATTCAAACGCCACCATCTCGGTCGTCACCAGCTCGGCACCGGCACCGGCCAGACGGTCGAAGGCAGCGTCGCGGTTGCGCTCGCTGCGCGAGGCGCAAGCGTCGGTCACCACCCAGACGTCGAACTCCTCTTCCAGCAACTCCAGTGCCGTCTGCAGCAGGCAGACATGGGTTTCGCAGCCTGCAATCACCACGCTATTGCGCGTGGGCGCCGGCTGCGCGGGCTTTTGCAGGTGCCTGGGCAGGCTGCGCGCATTGCCCTGCGGTGCCCGGGCGGGCGGGCGCAGCAGTTCGCCCAAGCCGTCAGCCACGGCACTGAAGGCCATCTTGGCCACGGTCTTGCCACCAGCCTGGGCAACCGCAGCCTGCAACTCGGGTACCGTGCTACCGAGGCCTGCCGGGTTTTCCTCGGTGACAAACAGTGGCACGCGTAGCAATTTGGCCATCTTCGCCAGCCGTACGGCATTGGCCAGGGCCGCCGTGCCATCGTGGATGGCCGGCATCAGGCGAGCCTGGTAGTCCACCAGAACCAGCTGGGAGTCATCAAGGTCGAGCAGCATCGGAGATCCTTCAGTTCATTCAGGGAGTTGTTCAGGCGCGTGCCGCGTCAGCCGGCGATGCGCACCACCACGCGGCCGCGCACTTGGCCGGCCATCAGTTGCTGTGCCTTGGCGATGGCGCCTTCCAGCGGCACTTCGTCAATCATGCGCTCCAGCAGCGCCGGGTCGAGGTCGCGCGCCAGCCGGTCCCAGGCGTGTTGGCGCTTCGCCAAAGGCGCCATCACCGAGTCCACGCCAGCCAGCGTGACGCCGCGCAGGATGAAAGGCGCCATCGTGCCCGGCAGGTCCATGCCCTGCGCCAAGCCACAGGCTGCGACCACGCCACCGTAGCGCGTCTGCGCCAGCGCGTTCACCAAGGTGTGCGAGCCGACGGCGTCCACCACCGCGGCCCACCGCTCCTTCTGCAGCGGCTTGCCAGGGCTGGCCAGTTCGGCTCGGTCAATGATGCCGCTGGCGCCCAGCGCCTTCAGGTAATCCGCCTCGCTGGCCTTGCCGGTGGCGGCCACCACCTGGTAGCCCAGCTTGCCCAGCAGGGCGATGGCCACGCTGCCCACGCCGCCGGTGGCACCTGTCACCAGCACCTCGCCTGCCCCGGGCTGGATGCCGTGGTCTTCCAGCGCCAGCACGCACAGCATGGCGGTATAGCCGGCGGTACCGATGGCCATGGCCTGGCGCGGCGTGAAGGCCGCCGGCAGCTTGACCAGCCAGTCCCCCTTCAGGCGAGCCTTTTCGGCCAGGCAGCCCCAGTGCGTCTCGCCCACGCCCCAACCGTTGTGCACGAACGCATCACCCGCTTTCCAGGCCGGATGGCTGGATTCCAGCACTGTGCCGGCGCCGTCGATGCCGGCCACCATCGGCCAGCTGCGCACTACCGGCCCCTTGTTGCAGATCGCCAAACCGTCCTTGAAGTTAAGCGTGGAATAGCGCACGGCCACCGTGACATCACCGGCCGGCAGCCGGGCTTCATCCACCTGCTGCACCGCAGCAGAAAAACCGTTGACATTGTCCAGCAGCAGCGCTTTGAACATTCGTCTCTCCTCTTATTTCAATATGAATCAATGGCTTGGCGCAGCTTCAAGGAAAAAACTTTAACTTGACAGCGCGTGCGCCGAGCCACTATGCTACCCGCCATGCGTCTGCCTGTCCTCCTCGCCGCCCTTCTGCTCGCTGTCAGCGTGCACGCCGAACCGGCGGGCGCGGGCGATGATATGGAGCGCCTGCTGGCCGAAAAAGGCCTGCTGGGCAAGATCAGCCAGGCCGGCCAGAACGTCGGCCACAAGGCGTCCGAGCTGGTGGTGGCCGCCATGGGCGCCCTGGGTGTGCCCTACCGCCGCGGCGGCAATACCTACGAATCCGGCTTCGACTGCAGTGGCTTCGTGCGTGCCGTCTACGAGCAGACACTGGGCTTGCTGCTGCCACGCCGCGCCGAACAACAGGCCGCCGCCACGCAGAAGATCGACCGCTCCGAGCTGCAGCCGGGCGATCTGGT
>JAYRLJ010000393.1:0-2787 GCA_041905305.1 Hylemonella sp.
CCTTGATCAGGCGGGCGTAGTCGCGGAACGATTCCTCGTAGGAGTCGTAGGCGCGGAACTTGGCCGTCACCTTGCGCGGCTGTCCGTCGATGTATTCGGTGGTGGTCACCTCGGCCACCTTGCCCGTCCAGCCCTTGGTGGCCTTGATGCCGAACAGGTTGAACGAGTCGCTGCCATCGGCCTTCTTGATGGCGCTCTTGCCCCAGCCGGTTTCGTGGCCTGCCTGGCCCAGCATGAAGGCGGCGGGGATGCCGCTTTCCTGCGCCACGCGCTCGGCAGTGCCGCTGAGGTGCTGGACAAAGGCGTCGCGCCCGGCGGGGGCGGGGGTCGTGGTGACTGGGCCAGATGTGGGCGCGTTGTTTTTGAGGGCTCCGCCCAGGCTCAGGGTGGAAGGGGTGGTGGCATGGCTGGTTGCCGCAGGTTCCACGCCCATGGCCTGCGCCAACTGGCGGGCAATGATCTCGGACAGCCCGCCGGGTTGGCCCGACATCTGCACCGAGAGCTGCTGGTCCAGCATGTCCGTGCCCAGGTCGCCATGGGCGCCGTCGAGCAGGCCGGACTTCATGGTGGCCTGGCGCATGCTCTTGATCATCTCGCGCATGAACAGCGACTCGAACTGGCGCGCGGCCTCCTTGGCGGCGGTGGGGTCGTTCTGGGTGGCGTCGCGCTTGAGCTGTTGCAGCGATTGCACGTCCGCCGCCAGCCCCTGGCCAGCGTGCAGGGGGTGCGAGGAGGACAGGGAGAGGGCCATGCTAGATCACCTCCAACTCCGCATTGAGCGCGCCTGCCGCCTTGATGGCCTGCAGAATGGCCAACAGGTCTTGCGGCGTGGCGCCCAGCGCGTTGAGCGCGCGCACCACGTCGGACAACTGCGCCGAGGCGGGCACCTGGATGATGTTGCCCGGATCCTGGTTGATCTGGATGTCGCTTTGCTGTGTGACCACCGTCTGGCCCTGCGAGAACGGTGCGGGCTGGCTGATGACCGGGCGGCTGCTGATGACGATGGACAGGTTGCCGTGCGCAATGGCGCAGGGCCCCAGCGTGACGGCCTGGTTCAGCACCACCGAGCCGGTGCGTGCATTGATGACCACCTTGGCCGAGGGCACCATGGATTCGATGGGCAATTCCTCCAGCTCGGCAATGAAGTTGACGCGGGCGTTGGGGTCGTTGGGGGCGCGCACCTGCACCGTACGCCCGTCCAGGGCCTGGGCGCGGCCCTCGCCCATGCGGGCGTTGATGGCCTGCGCCACGCGGCGCGCGGTCTGGAAGTCCGAGGCATTGAGCCCCAGCGTGACGCTGTCGCCGTCGTGCAGCGGCGTGGGCACCGAGCGCTCCACCTGCGCCCCTTGCGGAATGCGCCCGGCACTCAGGTGGTTGATCTGCACCTTGCTGCCGCCCGAGGACGCGCCCGCACCGCCCACCACCAGGCTGCCCTGGGCCAGGGCGTAGATCTCGCCGTCGGCACCGCGCAGCGGCGTGACGATCAGCATGCCGCCCTTGAGCGACTTGGCGTTGCCCATGGAGGACACGTTCACATCCACAAACTGGCCGGGCTGAGCAAAGGCGGGCAACTGGGCCGTCACGATCACGGCGGCCACGTTCTTGAGCTGCAATTGGCCCGTGAGGTTGGGCGGCAGGCTCACGCCCATGTTCTGCAGGTAGTTCTGCAGCGATTGGGAGGTGTAGGGCATCTGCGTGGTTTGGTCGCCCGTGCCGTCCAGCCCCACCACCAGGCCGTAGCCGGTGAGCTGGTTGCTGCGCACGCCCTGCACGGCCGCCACTTCCTTGATGCGCAGCGCCTGGGCAGGCCAGGCGGCGCACAGTGCCAGCACGGCCAGCAGCGGCCCCAGAAGGCGGCGGACGTTCCAGCAAAAGAGGTGGGGCGAGGCTTGCATGGCTTTGATTGTGGGAGCGCTGCGGGATTTCTAAAACCCGAAAAGCGGCTCCTTCACCGGCCATTTGGTGCAGTGGCGGGGCTGCCGCCCGCACCCAGCTGTTGCCCCCAAAAATACAAGCAAAAATGGCCTGCAGCGCTTATTGGTTAAGCGCTGCAAGCTATAAAAATAATAGCAAATGAGCGCTCAGAACGGCAGGATGGTCATGAAGAAGCGGCCCAGCCAGCCCATGATCTGGGCTTCGTTCTGGGCGCCGCGCCCGCGCGACTCCACGCGCACATTGGCCACCTGGGTCGAGTTGACGATGCTGCCCGGTTGCAGCATGCGCGGGTCCACCGTGCCGGAGAAGCGCAGCACGTCCACGTTCTGGTTCACGCCGATCTGCTTTTCGCCCGCCACCACCAGGTGGCCATTGGGCAGCACGTCGATGACGGTCGTCGTGATCGAGCCCTCGAACTTGTTGGCGCTCTCGGTGCCGCCCTTGCCGGCAAAGGCGTTGCCCGACTTGGCGGCCAGCTTGGTCTTGTCGGTGAACGAGGAGCCCACGAACGGCAGCGCCGTGATGCCGCCGGACACATCGGAACTGCGGTCCACCGTGGAAGAGGACTTCTGGCTGGCGGTGATGTTCTCGACAATCTGGATCGTCACCATATCGCCCACCATGCGTGCACGCCGGTCTTCGAACATGGGGCGGTAGCTGGCCTGTTGGTACAGGCTGCCCGTGGCAGGCTGCGGGGCCAAGCGTGGCTGGGTGGTCAGCGCAGGCGGCGTGGTGGGCAGCACGTCCACCGGCGGGGCGGGCGAGAGGCTGGCGCAACCGGCCAGCCAGGCGGCGCACAGCAGGGCGCCCAGGCGCAGGGCAGAGGGGGAGAGCAGGCGTTTCATGGTGTGG
>JAYRLJ010000036.1:0-15839 GCA_041905305.1 Hylemonella sp.
AGGGTCAGGTCCTGGTCCACTTGCGGGTGCTGCAGGTAGGCCCGGCTCAATTGCGCCGCCTGCTTCAGTTCGCCTCGGTGGACCAGCAACAGCACTTCCAGGGTATGCACCACCGGCGCTTCCGGCTGGATCGCCCGGGCACGCTCGAAATAGGCCTCGGCCTGAGGCAACTCACCCAACTGGATGTGGGCCTGGGCCGTGTTGGCCAGGAGCGCGACCACCTTGGGACGCGAAGCCACCACCGATTCCCAAATCCACAAGGCATTGCGCCAGTCGCCCCAGCGCACCAGCTGATCAGCCACCATCGGGGTGATCTTGCGGTAATGCGGGTTGATGGCGATGCCTTCGTGCACCAGGCGCAACACCTCGGCTTTGCGCGGGTCGTGGCTCGGGTGCAACGGATCGCCGCTCATGTTGATGCCGGTGGCGATCTTGAGGGCGCCGATCAGTCGAGATTCGGCCGCCGCGGCCTGCAGCGAGATCCACACGGTCAAGCCCATGCCGGCTGCAGCCGCCACGAGCGCGACAGACAAGCCCCTGGGGCGCCACACCTGCATCCCGGGGCGGCTGACGCGCTGAGGTTTCAGGCGGAGGTCCGAGGCCGCCAGGATGGCCAGACAAAGCGCGAACAACGCCCCGGTCGCTGCCAGCCGCCAGGGAAAGCCGGCGTTGCTGACGACCAGAAAAGCCAGCAGGGCTGCCAGCGCCATGGCGCGCCACGGCGCTTCCTGCCCTTTGGGGTCGACGCGCCCCAGGCACCAGGTTACCCAGGCGGCCCGCAACAGGTAGGCCAGCAAGGCCAGCAGCACCAGCCACCCTACCGCACCGTATTCCGCGAGCAGTTGGATGATTTCGTTGTGGGCGTAGTAGTCGGTCTCGAGTTGCGTGGCTGCAGCCTGATAGGGAGGGATGGCCACTTCCCAGGCGCCGGCGCCCACGCCTGCCAACGGGTGATCCAACATCAGCCGGCCGGTGGCGCGCCACATGGACAAACGGAAACTGCTGGAGCCGGAGGTGTACTCGCTGGCCTGCCCCAATGACCGAAGGCGCGCCAGCGAATGCGACAGACCGGCAGCCCCCTGACGCTCTGCCAGCAGGTTGGGGTTGCGGGTTTCGATGCTGCCCAGCCCGACCACCGTCGCCAGCAATACCAGCACGGCCAACCAGCGTTGCAGGCGTGACCAGTGCCTGAACTCAAAGCGATTCCGGTAGAGCCACAGGATGAACGGCAGGACCAGCATCAACAGAAGCAGCGCGAACAACGCCGAACGGGTGCCCGTCATCAGGATGGCCAACAGGTTGAACGCCGTGGTGAAGGCCCGCAGCAGGATCTGACCGGTGCCCCGTGCCTGCGCCAGCAACAGGACGGAAAACGGCACGGTGCTGACCACGAACTCGGCGAAGAAGTTGCGGTTGACGAAGGTCGAGGCCGGAATGGCAGCCTGGGGAAAGAGGCCGAAGTCAGACCAGTACTGCAGACCGACCCAGACCGACGCCAGCACAGCGCCCCAGTGGATGCCGGTGGCCAGCATGGGCAGGCGCTCCAGACTCAAGGTGGTCAGCCCGACCCACAGCAGTACCGCGAAGATGCACCAGCGCACTGCTTCCACGCCCGCCAGATAGGTGTGCGACCAGACCATGCTGCCCAAGGCGTAGGCCATGAGCAGCAGCGGCAGCCACAGCAGGCGGTGCCAGCACACGGGCTCGGTGTCCGAACGCAGTTGCCACAGCAGCAGCCAGGCCGACCCGAGTGCCAGCAAGGCGACCATCATGGACTTCAAGGTGTCCTGCAGCAGGTACTCGTGCGGCACGCCGACGGCGGGGACCAGCAGCATCATGGCCGCCAGCAGCAAGGGGGCGCCGTCGCCTGGCCGCAGGCCGGATTCCGTCATCAGGGCCTGCCAACGTCCAGTGAGGCGCCCGCTCATGCGACGACATCCATGGACTTGACCATTTCCTGGTGCGGTATGCCTGCCTCCTCGAACGGCGTGCCACGCGGCACAAAGCCTTCGCGGGCATAGAAACCGATGGCGCTGCGCTGTGCATGCAGCAGCACCTCACGGTCGCCGCGTGCCGCGGCGGCGTGCATCAGGGCATGCAAGACGTCACGCCCGAGCCCGCTGCCGCGCATCTCGCGCGCTACCGCCATGCGGCCGATACGGCCTACGCCCGGCGCGTGTTGCAGCAGCCGCCCGGTAGCCAGCGCCATGCCCAGGCGATTGCGGGCCACGGCATGCACGGCTGTGGCGTCGGCCTCGTCCCATTCCATCTCGACCGGGATGCGCTGCTCGTGAACAAAGACCTCGGTACGCACCCGGCTGGCGTCGGCGCCCTGCTCCTGCCAGCTGCCCAGACGGAGCTCGACCATGGACTCCCCCCCCTCATAGCCGGTCAGCACGGCGCGCAAGGCCGGCGGCACCGGACGCGAGGTCTGGGTGGCCGGATCGGCAAATACATACAGCAACTCACCCGAAACCAACAGCTGCTCGCCCTGGAAGATGCCGCCGGCGAACTGGATCGACGTGTTGCCGACACGGGTGCACTTAAGACCGATGGCAAGCTGGTCGTCGTATCGCGCGGAGGCGTGGTATTCCACGCCGGCCTTCTTCACGTAGAGGTCACCTCCCAGCTGATGCAGTGCTGCCTGGTACGGCAGGGCGAGCGCACGCCAGTAATCGGCCATGGCGGTGTCGAAGTACATCAGGTAGTGCGGGTTGAAGACGATCTTCTGCATGTCCACCTCGGCCCAGCGCACGCGCAGGCGATGAACGAAACGGAAGTCCTGCGGGCGAAGGAGGGGGTGCTGCGTCATGATTCAACGGGTCTCAAAAGCCTGCCGCAGCGCGCGCGCCGCATCGGCATGGGCCTGCAGCGCCTGCGGGATGGCACGGCCCATCTTGATGAACTCGTGCACCACGCCGCGGTAGATCTCCAGATCGACCGGCACGCCGGCCAGACGCAGTCTGTCGGCGTACATCACGCCTTCGTCCACCAGCGGGTCGCACTCGGCCAAGCCGATCCAGGCCGGCGCCACGCCGTCCACATCGGGGGCATTGAGCGGCGAGAAACGCCAGTCGTCGCGGTCCGCCGGCGAATTGATGTACTGGTTGAAGAAGTAGGTGATGTGGGCATCTTCCAGCACGAAGCCCTGCGCGTAGGTCTTGTGCGAAGGCGTGTCCTGGTGCGCAGCACAACCGGGATAGAACAACAGCTGAAGTGCCAGGGGCAGACCGGCATCGCGCGCCAGGATGGCGCAGACGGCCGCCAGCGTGCCGCCGGCACTGTCGCCCCCCACGGCCAGCTGGCTGGCGTCCAGCCCGAGCGAATCGCCCTGCCCCGCCAGCCACTGCACGGCGTCCCAGGCGTCATACACGGCGGTCGGAAACTTGTGTTCCGGCGCCAGTCGGTAGTCCACCGACACCACGGCACATTGCGCCAGGTGGCTCAGGTGGCGGCACAGGCTGTCATGCGTGGCCACACTGCCGACCGTGAAGCCGCCGCCATGAAAGTAGACCAGCAGCGGCAGCGGATCATGATTCGGCGCAAAGAGACGTGCCGCGATGGCGCCTCCGCCACGCACCGGGACCTGCAGTTCCTCCACCCGGGCCAGCTTGTGCGGCGGGATGTCCAGCACACCCGCACCAGCCTCGTAGGCGGCGCGCGCCTGCTGGGCGCTCAGCGCGTGCATCGGCACATGGGTGGCACGCGCCATCCGGTCCAGCACGTGGTGCATGGCTGGGGTGAGCAGCGCGCGCGGGTTGCGTTGGTGACTCATGAAGGGGGAAGAGCTTGCTACAGTGGCTGGAGAAGAATTTTGATCGTACACCGAGGAGACATAGCGCCATGGCACTCATCTATTACATCACCCAGGTCCAGTTCGACTTCGGCGCCATCCGGCTGCTGCAACAGGAATGTGAACGCGTGGGCATCAGCCGGCCGCTGATCGTGACGGACACCGGCGTCAAGTCGGCTGGCCTGCTGCAGAAAGCGTTCGATGCCCTGCCCGGCATGCGCCCGGTGGTGTTCGACCAGACACCGTCGAATCCGACCGAAGGCGCGGTCCGTGCTGCGGCGACGCTCTACACCGCACAGGGGTGCGACGGGCTGATTGCCTTGGGCGGCGGCAGCTCCATCGACTGCGCCAAGGGGGTGGCGATTGCCGCCACCCACGAAGGCCCGCTGAAGACCTACGCCACCATCGAGGGCGGCTCGCCGAAGATCACGGAACGCGTGGCGCCACTGATCGCCATCCCGACCACGGCGGGTACCGGCAGCGAAGTGGCACGCGGTGCCATCCTCATCGTGGACGACGGTCGCAAGCTGGGTTTCCATTCCTGGCACCTCGTGCCCAAGACCGCCATTTGCGATCCTGAGCTGACGCTCGGCCTGCCGCCGCTGCTGACTGCCGCCACCGGCATGGACGCCATCGCCCACTGCATGGAGACCTTCATGGCAGCGCCGTTCAACCCGCCAGCGGACGGCATTGCACTCGATGGCCTGCAGCGCGCCTGGGCGCATATCGAACGCGCCACCCGGGACGGCTGTGACCGCGAAGCGCGTCTGAATTTGATGAGTGCCTCCATGCAGGGCGCCATGGCCTTCCAGAAGGGGCTGGGTTGCGTGCACTCGCTGAGCCACAGTCTGGGCGGTGTCAATCCGCGTCTGCACCACGGTACGCTCAACGCCATGTTCCTGCCGGCGGTGATCGATTTCAATGCCGGGGCCGGGTCGGTGCAGAAGGAGTCGCGCTTGCTGCGCATGGCCCAGGCCATGAGCCTGGATTCCGCCGGCGACCTCGGCGACGCCATCAAGGACATGAACGCCCGCCTCGGTCTGCCCAGCGGCTTGCGCGAAATGGGCTTGACGGAAGACCTGTTCGACAAGGTCATCGCCGGCGCTCTGGCCGACCACTGCCACAAGACCAACCCGCGCCTGGCCAGCGCCGATGACTACCGGGCCATGTTGCAGCAGGCCATGTGAGGCACGCGGGCTCCCGGTTGCGGGCTTACTTGAACAGGCAGTGCTTCGCGTAATCGGCCGCCTCGTTGGCCGTCCAGTCACCCTTGGGTTTGGCCTGCATGGCCTCGCACCAGGCCTTGCTGCCGATCTCGGGTTTGCAGGCGGTCAGTACCGCGGCGATGCCCAGCGTCAGCAATGCGATCGTCATTCGCTTCATGGTTCGATCCTTTCCGGTTTCAAGTGGCACCCCATCAAAGCGGCCGGACTTGCCCCAGGTCCGGCCGAGCCAGCCAGGCCTGAAATTCGTCGGCCAGCTGCCGGCTCATCTGCACCGCACGGCTCCAGGCCTTGACGCGCCCAGCGAGGTCGTTGCCGTAGTGCGTGAAGTCGTTGCGGTCCGGCAGCTTGCCGTTGGGCAAGGTCTTGACCCACTCCGGGTCGGGTGCCAGCAGCACCATGGTGTCCAGAAAGCGGGTCGCACGATGGCGCCACTTCAGGCCCTTGTCCAGCCAGCCCGGCACCACCGCCTGCTGGAAATGCGGGTAGAGTACCAAGCCATTTCGGCCTCCAGCGCTTGCTGCACGGTCGCCGCCAGCTATTGAATTGATAGCGCTGGGTGCGGCCGCGTAGTTCAGGTGCAGGTGGTAATCGGTGATGCCGCCGTCCCAATAGGCGCCGGACGGCGCGCCGTCGATGTGCTGCACGGCGCGCAGCACGAAGGGAATGGAGCAGCTGGCCTGCAGGGCCGGCATGAAGTTGGCCTCGGTCAGGCGGACCTGGCGTGTGCGGTAGTCTCCGGTGGCAAACGGCAGCGCCGCACCCGGCGTGGAGAACACCACGCGCTCCAGCCAGGCGCCCATGGCCTTGCGATGCAGCGTGTTGCTCAGAAACGCACCCAGGTAGCCCAGTGGTGTGCGCACACCGTGTTCACGCCCCAGCAGGTGGCGCCCCCGCGAGGTGACGATGTGCAGCCGCCAGCGTGGGTGGCTCAGCACCTCCGGCACCCGCCCGCCATAGAAGGCTTGCAGGCTTTGGCCGAACCGTTCGCTCACCAGCTCGGCCGCCGGCCGCTTCTGCCCAGGCTGCAGCTCGTAGTGCTGGTGGATGTAGTCATGCTCCAGGCGCTCGAATGCCGCCACCGGGTCGTGCAGGCAGGCGGTGGCCATGCGCCAGGCGCCGATGGAGGCGCCCACGAGGTGGATGTCTTGCGTGGTCGGCGCCAGCCAGTCGCCGAACAGGAAACGATCCAGCGGACCGAGAATCAACCCCTTGGGACCACCGGCGGCGGCCGGAATGGTGACGACATCACGGGCCTGCAGGCCGTGCTGTTCCAGATGCTGCCGGGCCCTCGGGCCGGCGTAGAGACGTAGCGCTTTCATCAATCAGACAGGCCCGCAGGCCAGTGTGTCAGGGGATCAGGTGTAGGCCGACCAGTCGAACGGGTCTTGTTGCAGCACCATGTCGATGTCGAGGCCGAGCACGTCACCGATCTCGCCCGGGAAGGTCACGGCCATGGCGCGCTCGCTGAGGTTGGCCTCCTTGGCGCGGGCGCGCCAGGTGGCCAGGTGGATGACGCCCGCCAGCGGCTCGTAAACATGGTGCTCGAACGGCGCGTACTGATGTTCCAGCGCGTCGATGATCGGTTGCGGGAACTGCCAGCGCCGCGCGTAGGCCGCGCCCACCTGGGCGTAGCAGTAACCGAACTTCTTGACCTCGGCCCGCGCACGCTTGAGGTCCAGCGGCGGCACCTCTTTGTCCAGGGGGGCGATGTCATCCGGCATGCCAACGTGCATGACCAGCTCGCCGATGGCGTGGATCAGACCACAGGTGAAGGCCGCGCCCTGGTTCTGCCGCACCACGCCGGCCAGGGAGCGGGCCAGTTTGGCCACATTCAGGCTGTAGGCCCAGAACTGCTGCAGGTTGATGCCCGGCACCGCCTTGAGCGAGGCCGCGGACGCTGCCTGAGCCCCCATCTCGCGGATATCTGGAAGGCCCAGCACCGCCAGGGCTTCCGACACGCTGTTGATCTTGCCTGCAAGCTGGAAAGCTGGCGCGTTGGCGGCCTGCAGCAGGCGCGTCGTCAGGGCCGGATCGGTGCTGATGAGCTGCGAGACCTTGCGCAGGTCGGGCTGCTCACGGTCGAGTTCGCCGAGCAGCAATGCGATCACCTTGGGAATGCTGGGCAACACGAAGGGTTGCGCCAGCAAGGCGCTCAACTCCATGGTGTCCGTCTCCGTTCCTGATCGCAACGCATCCGGCCATTATGGCCTGCCCGCTTGTCCGCCGCCTTACAGCGTCAGCGCTTGAGCTTGGCAAAGGCCGAGGCCATGGCCGATTGCGGCGCCGGATCGTTGTAGCGGCGCGGCTGCTGGCCCCGCCCTGCCCCTTCAAAACGGTTCTCGCGCGGCGCATCGCGCCGGGCCGGCGCGGCGTCGAGCTTCATGGTCAGGCTGATGCGCTTGCGCGCCACGTCCACCTCCAGCACCTTGACCTTGACGATGTCACCGGTCTTGACCACCTCGCGCGCATCGTTGACGAACTTGTTGGACAGCTGGCTCACGTGCACCAGGCCGTCCTGGTGCACGCCCAGATCGACGAAGGCGCCGAACTGGGCCACGTTGCTGACCGTGCCTTCGAGCACCATGCCTTCCTGCAGGTCCTTGATGTCGTCCACACCATCGTTGAAGCGCGCCACCTTGAAATCCGGGCGCGGGTCGCGGCCCGGTTTCTCCAGTTCGCCCAGAATGTCCTTGACCGTGATGACACCGAACTGTTCATTGGCAAACAGCTCGGGCTTGAGCGTCTTGAGCATCTCGGCGCGGCCCATGAGCTCATTCACCGGCTTGCCGGTCTGGGCCAGGATCTGCTCCACCACCGGGTAGGTTTCCGGGTGCACCCCGGTCATGTCGAGCGGGTTGTCGCCGCCGCGGATGCGCAAGAAGCCCGCGCTTTGTTCGAAAGTCTTGGCCCCCAGGCCGGTGACCTTGAGCAGGTCCTGCCGGCTGCGGAAGGCACCATTCGATTCGCGCCAGCGCACCACCGCCTTGGCCACCGACGCGGACAGGCCCGAGACGCGCGACAGCAGCGGCACGCTGGCGGTGTTCAGGTCGACGCCGACCGAGTTCACGCAGTCTTCCACCACCGCATCCAGCGTGCGCGCCAGCTCGCTCTGGTTGACGTCGTGCTGGTACTGGCCGACGCCGATGGACTTGGGGTCGATCTTCACCAGCTCGGCCAGCGGGTCCTGCAGGCGGCGTGCAATGCTGGCGGCACCGCGCAGGCTCACGTCCACATCCGGCATCTCCTGGCTGGCGAATTCACTGGCGGAATAGACCGAAGCACCCGCCTCGCTCACCACCACCTTCTCGATCTGCCGATCCACCTTGGCAGCCAGCTTGATCAGGTCGGCTGCCAGTTTGTCGGTCTCGCGGCTGGCGGTGCCGTTGCCGATGGCAATCAGGTTCACACCGTGCTTTTCCACCAGGCGCGCCAGGACATGCAGCGAGCCGTCCCAGTCGTTGCGCGGCTCGTGCGGATAGACCGTGGCGGTATCCACCAGCTTGCCGGTGGCATCCACCACCGCCACCTTGACGCCGGTGCGGATGCCCGGGTCCAGGCCCATCACCACACGCGGGCCGGCGGGAGCGGCCAGCAACAGGTCGCGCAGGTTGTCGCCAAAGACCTTGATCGCGACCTTCTCGGCCTCTTCGCGCAGGCGGGCGAACAGGTCGCGCTCGGTCGACAGGCTCAGTTTCACACGCCAGGTCCAGGCCACGCACTTGCGCAGCAGATCGTCAGCCGGGCGGGCCTTGTGGCTCCAGCCCAGGTGCAGGGCAATCTTGCCCTCGGCGATCGAGGGCTTGCCCGGCTCAGGCTCCACCGGCAAGACCAGTTTTACATCCAGAATTTCCTGCGCCCGGCCGCGGAACACCGCCAGCGCCCGGTGCGAGGGGACGCGGCCAATGGGTTCGTCGTAATCGAAGTAGTCGCGGAACTTGGCCACGTCCGGATGGTTTTCATCCTTGCCGGTGGCCAGCTTCGAAGTGAACAGGCCCTCGGCCCACAGCCATTCGCGCAAGGATTGCACCAGCGCCGCATCCTCAGCCCAGCGTTCGGACAGGATGTCACGTACCCCGTCCAGCACGGCCGCGACGGTGGTGAAGTCGTCGCCGGCCTCTGTCTTCTGCGGCAGCACGAAGGCCTGGGCTTCGGCGGCCGGGTCCAGCGTCGGGTCGGCATACAGCTTGTCGGCCAACGGTTCGATGCCGGCCTCGCGAGCGATCTGGCCTTTGGTCCGGCGCTTGGGCTTGTAGGGCAGGTAGAGGTCTTCCAGTTCCTGCTTGGTGGGTGCGGCCTCGATGGCGGCGCGCAACTCGGGCGTCAGTTTGCCCTGCTCGTCGATGCTCTTGAGGATGGCCGCACGCCGCTCGGTCAGTTCGCGCAGGTAGGCCAGCCGGACTTCGAGTTCGCGCAGCTGGGTGTCATCCAATCCGCCGGTGGCCTCCTTGCGGTAGCGCGCGATGAAGGGCACCGTGGCACCGCCATCGAGCAAGGCCACGGCGGCCTCCACCTGTCGTTCCTGAACCCGGATTTCCTGCGCGATCTGCGCGATGATTTTCTGCATGACTCTCTCAACCACCGGCCTCGGCGCCGGCCACTCCAACGAAATGAAGTCCGCGAGTGTGCCATAGAGCAAGCTTGGCCCTGGGGGGGGTTACTTGCATCGGAACCGTCAACCCAGCCCGAGGCGGCGTCCGGATGTGCTAGGGGCGCCCAGGCTGCCGATCATCCCGGCGGCGTGGCGCGCGGCGCCGCTCGATGCCGCCCCAGCGCTGCCGTTGCTCGCCCCCGAAAAGTCGCCCGCGGCGGTCTGCCGGCGAGTGGGTCTGCAGCTCCAGCACAACCGCGGAAGGATCTGAGCGCTGGCGGGACGGCCGGGGGGCGAAGCGAAATGGCTCAAACCCACCGCTGGTGGAGGTGCGCCGGTCACGGGCCCGGGTGCCGCGCTGTTCACCCGGTGAGACGTCAAAAGAGGCGGTGACGAGTTCGATCCAGGCCCGGTCCGCGCGCTCGATGATCTGCGCCAGTGCCGGCTCGCCCAGATCCGCGCAGCAACGCGCATACCCCGCACCGGCCTGGAACGCATGCCCCATCTCTCCTGCCACCGGCCGCACCATGCGCTCGCTCCACGCTCGGAAATTCATCCGTGCCAGCGTCTGGGTTGAGCGACCCGCATTCAGCAGCAGCGGCTTGCAGATGTTCTGGATGAAGTCTTCATAGCAGGCCAGCAGACAACGCTCTACCCGCGCCAAGGCCGGCCCCACCTCGTGCGGACTGGCGCACAGCGTTCGGTAGCTTGCCACCATCAGCGCACAGACGCCCAGCACGGTGTGGGACGGTGCGTCCGGCAAACCCGCTCGCCGGACATCGAACAGGCGCTGTGCCTGGGCGCCGACGGTGGCGACATGCTGCGGCGCATCGGCCCGCAGATGACGCAGAAAACTCGCGCCCCAGGCGTTGGCCGTGGGGTTGCGAAACGCAATGGGTGCCTGATGGGGCGCCAACACACCGTTGGCGGCATACCTTTCCATGCCGATGCCTCCTTGGATCGCTTCAACGCCCCAACGTGATTTGTCACATTTTTTTACATATTTCAGGGGCTCAGCCCGCACCTGTCAAGTCGGCAGCGGCACAAACGCCCTCTTGGCCGACAGACGGCTCCCGGGATGGGCGAATTTCCTAAATTTGTTGCCAACAGCACGAAGTTAGAAGGGTTTAAAGGCAAATATCGACTCGTTTTGACTGAACTGAACCTACAGTGGCTGCGGATTCATCCAGGAGGCAGGCCCTTTGTCTGTCGTTTTTGTTCTTTAACTTGGGAGTCACGCTGTCATGAACATCATTCAAGAAACCCTGCGTCACGCGGTTCCGCCGGCTTACATGCCGTCCACGCAACCGGCCAGCACACCGCCGCAGCCACCTAGGTCACTCCGGGAGGAGCGGCTGCCCTTCACGATACGCCCGGTCAGGAATGACAGGGATCTTGAGAAAGCCCTGCATGTCCGGCATGAGGCCTACGCGCGGCACCTGCCCGAATTTGCCACTGCGCTCAGGCGGCCTGAGGCCGACGATGTGGCCGACGACACCCTGGTGCTGCTGGCCGAATCCAAGCTGGACGGTTCGGCATTGGGAACGGTCCGGATACAGACCAATCTGGAGCGGCCGCTCAATCTGGAGCAGTCTGTCGAGCTGCCGGAATGGCTGCGAGCGCGATCCATCCTGGAGGTGAGGCGGCTGGCCATTGTTCCTGGCAATCCGGGACACCTGGTCAAGATGGCACTGATCAAGGGCTGCTTCATGTACAGCTACCAGCATCAGATCGAATGGTCGGTCGTTGCCGCCCGTCCACCGCTCGATCGCATGTACGAAAAGATGATGTTCCAGGACGTTCTGGACGGACGTACCTTCATCCCGCTGCCACGCGAGCACAATGTGGCGCACCGCGTGCTGGGGCTTGAGATGGAGACGCTGGAGTCCCGCGCCAACTTGATCAAGCACCCGTTGGTGGGCTTCTTCTTCGATACACAGCATCCTGACGTATCGATCGGCACCGAGCCGCAAACCGAGGCGTTGTCGGTCGTTGGCAAGCGTGCCGATCGGCCGCAGGCCGTCTGGCGCAGCTAGGAACACGCTCGCAATCAGTCAACTCACGCTATGATGGACTGATACAACAATCAGGGACTCGGGCTTGGGCCATCATGGCCCGGCCCGACACACACAGGTGACCAACAGGCAAGATCTGCAGCATCCAAATCAGGTGTGGCGTTGGGTATCGTCAAGATCACTCAAATCCGCCGTCAATTGGATTCCGCAGTGCCTTGCGCTCTATGCCATCCCACTGGCCATCGCCCTGATCTCCCTGACGGCACTCTTCCTCTGGGAAGACCTGTATTCCGGCAAGCCAGAACTGGTGATGGAACTGCGTCCCTATGTCGCGGCACGAGACGACATGCCGCTCACGGAGATACAGCAGAAGCTGTCCGAGGCCGCCCCGGTCCGCTATTTCAATACCCGCCTCTCGGAGCGACCGGTCTGGTTCAGCCTCAACCTTCCTGCGACGGCCAAGCCTGGCAACGTCGTGGAATTTCCTTCTCGGCACGCCATCGACTTGGCCTGCTGGGATGCCGCGACCCTGGATTTCCTGGGGCGGTCGAGCAAGGCCCACACGGGCGCCGGCATCGTCAGGGTCAAGGCAGGCTTTGCATTGACACTCGACCAACCGGTTGCCGCCCTGCTCTGCCGGGGAAAGTTCGTGGGGCCGGCGCGCTTGAGTGTCAACCTGTGGAACGCCGAAGAACTTGCCATCGACATCCACGACTTTCAGCGGCAGTCAGGCCTGCTTGATGGCGCGACTCTGGCACTGGTGCTGTTCGCCCTGATCACCGGGGTCATCAATCGCCAGCCACTCAACCTGATCTTTGCGACCTGGTTGTTGCTGACCTTGCGCATCAGTGCGACCTCTGGCGGGTGGGACACCCAATGGCTCAACCACGCTGTGCCGGAGGAATGGCTCTCACCCGGGCGTTCCTTTGTGCGGGCGGCCTGGGGGTTCCTGACCGTCACCTTGTTCAAGAGCCTGTTCAACAAGGAGTTGGCAGGCACCCGGCTGATGTCCGCCATGACCGGCATCCAGTGGGCCAGCCTGCTGCTGCTCGGCTCCGCCGCAGTGCTGGACCGCCATACCTTCCTGCTCTGGATGTGGATGATCGGAGGGGTGGCCATTCCCCTCATGCTGGTCGGAACGATCACGGTGATCATCAAGAACCGATCGAGCGTCGCACTGCTGTATGCAGGCTCCCTGGCTGTCTCGTTCCTGACCAGCCTGTTCGAGATCGTCGCGGCCCTCTACGGCACCAAGGGCATCGATCACTCGGCCTACAGCATGACCGTCGCGTTTTCGGCGAGCCTGCTGGCCGCGCTTGCCATCTCCGAGCAGATCCGGCAGGAGCATCGCCAGCGTCTGGTCGCGCAGGCCCAGCTCCAGCACACCTTCGATGTCATGCCGATCGGCCTGTTCACGCTGGACCTGCAGGGCAACTTCCTGAGTGCGAATCCGGCCATGCACAAGATGCTGGGACGTTACGTGCTGCGCCGTGGGCGCAACACCTGGAATCACTACTTCGACCACCGCTCGTGGTCGGTCCTTCATGAGTTGCTGGTGCAACAGCGGGAAGCCGAGGTCGAGGTCCGCACGGCCGAGGGGCTGCAACGCCATCGGCCGCGACGCTATCTGGTCAAGGCCAGCCTTTCCGGCGACAAGATCGAAGGGTCGTTGCAGGACATCACCGACAAGTCGATCGCTGCCGAGGAAATGCGCTACCTGGCCCATAACGACGCGCTGACCAAGGTGCTCAACCGCCGCGGCATCGAAGAAATGTTCAATCAGGCCCTGGGCCGGCTACATGAAGGCCGTCCGCTGGCCATGGCCTACCTGGACCTCGACCGCTTCAAGCTGATCAACGACCTGTACGGCCACAACACCGGTGATGAGATCCTGCGCGAGGTCTGTGTCCGCGTGCAACAGATGCTGTCCGGCAGCATGAGCATGGGTCGTGTCGGCGGCGACGAGTTCATCATCCTGCTCCCTGACACCCACATGCCGCTGGCCAGCGTGATCTGCCGGGGCATCCTGGAACGGATTGACAGCCAGCCCTACCGCGTTGGCGAGAAGGCCTTCCATGTGCACGGCTCCATCGGGTTGATCGAGGTGGTAACCGGCACCCAGATGAAGGACGCCATCTCGACCGCCGACCGCGCCTGCCGTGAGGCCAAGGCGAGCCCGGGCAAGGGGCTGGTGGTCTATGAGCGCGGTGCGCCGGCGTTTCGCGAGCACGAGGCGGAGATCCGCCTGGCCGAGAGCCTGGCCGGCGAATCGGCACTGGACGGCCTGTACCTCGTCATGCAGCCCATCATGTCGCTGACACGGCCGAACGACACGCTTAACTTCGAGGTGCTGCTGCGCATGCGCGACCGCCATGGCGAACCGGTGCCGCTGCACCGCCTGATCGCGGCGGCCGAGCACAGCGGGCGCATGGGCATGATCGACCGCTGGGTTCTGTCGACCACGCTGGCGTGGCTGGACGCGCACCGTCCGCGCCTGCTCAAGACGCAGTTTGTCTGCGTCAACCTCAGCGGCACCTCGCTGAACGACGAGGAGTTCATGGAGGAGGTGTTCGACCTGCTGCGCAGCAACAGCCATGTGGCCAGCTTCCTGAGCATCGAGATCACCGAGAGCGTGGCGCTGCATGACCTCAACAACACCCGCCGCTTCATCGACAAGGTGCGCGGCTTCGGGGCGCGGGTGGCGCTCGACGACTTCGGTGCCGGCTATACCTCGTTTGCCTACATCAAGGAGTTGCCGGCCGATCTGCTCAAGATCGACGGCAGCTTCATCGTCACCATGAACCAGCACCCGGCCAACGTGTCGATCGTGGAGGCCATCGTCAACCTGGCGCGCAACCTCGGCATGAAGACCGTGGCGGAGTGGGCAGAAGACGCCGACACGGTGGAGACCCTGGCCGAGATTGGCGTGGACTACGTGCAGGGCTATGTGGTGTCCCACCCGCAAGCGCCCGAGCAACTGCTGCAAGCCACCTCGTCCGCGAGCTTCATCACCGACAGCAAACTGCTGCAGCTGGTCGAGCTGATGGGGCAGCCGGACGATCCGCTGGGCAAGGTCGACCTGATCCTGGACAACGACACCCCACCACCGCGCAAGGTGCACTGAGCGCGCCGCGTGCGGGCTCGCCTTCGGTTCAGCTGGCGCGCAAGGCGCGCCGCAACTCCTCACCCAAGGCCGGCTTGTGGGCAAAGGGGTCGGTTGGGTTGCGCGCCTGCAGGATGTCCTCCAGCCGCGTCTGCACCGCGCCGATGGCCTGCGGGTGGCTGTAGATGTAGAACTGGTTGGCGCTCATGGCGTCAAACACCTTGCGCGCCACCTCGGCCGCGGTCACCTTGCCCGAATTCACGGCCTTGTCGCTCATGGCCTGGCTGATGAGCTGGCTACGTGTCAGCGGCGCGCTGGCCAGTTCGCCCGGCCGGTTGCGCTCGCTCTGGTGGATGCCGGTCGGCACGAAATACGGGCACAGCACCGAGGCGCCGATCTGATCCGTCACCAGCGCCAAGTCCTGGTACAACGTCTCGCTCAAGGCCACCACCGCATGCTTGCTCACGTTGTACACGCCCATGTTGGGCGGGTTGAGCAGACCGGCCATGCTGGCGGTGTTGACGATGTGGCCACGCCAGGACGGGTCCTGGCGCGCGGCTTCCAGCATCATCGGCGTGAACAGGCGCACGCCGTGGATCACGCCCCACAGGTTGACACCCAGCACCCAGTGCCAGTCCTGCGCCGTGTTCTCCCACACCAGCCCACCGGCGGCGACGCCCGCGTTGTTGAAGACGAAATGCGGCGCGCCAAAACGTTCCTTCACCCGGCGCGCCAAGTGCTCCATCTGCGCGGCGTCGGACACGTCCACCTGCAGCGCCAGCACGTCGACGCCCGCGGCCTTCATCTCGGCGGCGGCCTGCTCGAGCGCGCTCTTCTGCACATCCACCAGCACCAGTCGCATGCCGCGCTGCGCCCCCAGGCGTGCACACTCCAGGCCAAAGCCAGAGCCGGCGCCGGTCAGCACCGCCACCTTGTCTGTGTAATCCGTGATCATGTCTATTGGTCCTCGTTATCAGTCGGGCAGCGCGCGCTGCAGGATGCGGTCGAATGCCGTGCCGGCGCCCAGGCTGCCGAAGGTGTGGCCCCAGTTGCCGGCCAGGCGTGAATCGCAGAAGGCGGCGAATACAGCTGGCGGCGCACATTGTGCCAGCAA
>JAYRLJ010000394.1:0-2772 GCA_041905305.1 Hylemonella sp.
GGCCAATCTGCTGCACGCGGCGCACCAGGTGGACGGCATCGTCAAGGGCCTGAAGCAGCCCGACTGGCCCGCCGACGGCTGGCAGGCGCTGCACCGGCTGGCCCTGCAGCTGTGCCAGCACTGCGCGGCGCCGGCGGGCCCGAACGCCAAAACGGCGGGCGTGCGAAAATGAGTGCATGAACGCGCTCAACATCGCCGAATACACCCAGACCTTGGGCCTGCAGGCCAAAGCGGCCTCTGCCCTCATGGCCAAAGCATCGGCCGCTACTAAAACAGTAGCGCTTAAGCGTCTGGCCGCGCTGCTGCGCGCCAATGCCGGGTCGCTCGGGCAGGACAACGCCAAGGACATTGCCCGCGCCGAGGCCGCGGGCCTGGCCGCGCCCATGGTGGACCGGCTGCGTCTGACCCCCAAGGTGATCGAGACCGTCGCGCTGGGTTGTGAGCAGCTTGCCGCCATGCCCGACATCATCGGGGAAGTCATCGGCATGAAGCAGCAGCCCAGCGGCATCCGTGTCGGCCAGATGCGCGTGCCCATCGGTGTTTTCGGCATGATCTTCGAGAGCCGGCCCAATGTCACCATTGAAGCGGCCAGCCTGTCGATCAAGAGCGGCAACGCCTGCATCCTGCGCGGCGGCTCAGAAGCGATCGAATCCAACAAGGCGCTGGCCAAACTCGTGCAGCAGGCCCTGGTGGAGAGTGGCCTGCCGGCCGATGCCGTGCAGCTGGTGCAGACCACCGAACGCGAGGTGGTGGGCCAGTTGATCACCATGCCGCAGTATGTGGACGTCATCATCCCGCGGGGCGGCAAGTCGTTGATCGAGCGCATCAGCCGTGACGCCAAAGTGCCGGTGATCAAGCACCTGGACGGCAACTGCCACACCTACGTGGACGACCCGTGTGACCTGGACATGGCGGTCACGGTGGCCGACAACGCCAAGACCAACAAGTACAGCCCCTGCAACGCCAGCGAGAGCCTGCTGGTGGCGCGCGGCGTGGCTGCGGCCTTCCTGCCGCGCATCGGCGCCATCTTCGCTGCCAAGGGCGTCGAGATGCGCTGTGATGCCGAAGCCAAAGCGATTCTGGCGACCGTGCCGGGTGCGAACCTGAAGGACGCTACCGAACAGGACTGGTACGAGGAGTACCTCGCGCCCATCATCGCCATCAAGGTGGTGGCGGGCCTGGATGAGGCGATTGCACACATCAACCGCTACGGCAGCCACCATACCGATGCCATCCTCACGCGCGACCACATGCACGCCCAGGCCTTCCTGCGCGAGGTGGACTCCGGCAGCGTGATGGTGAATGCGAGCACCCGCTTCGCCGATGGATTCGAGTACGGCTTGGGCGCGGAAATCGGCATCAGCACCGACAAGTTCCATGCCCGCGGCCCGGTCGGCATTGAAGGCCTGACCTCGCTGAAGTACATCGTGCTGGGGCAGGGCGAGATCCGCTCCTGATACGCCCTGCCTGCAGACCGGGGCTTGCAGGCGGCTGCTTTGCCCTTACATTCCGTCATTGACGTCAACCCCACGAAGAGGACCGCATGGTTCCGCATCTCATCACCGCGCTGACTGGCCCGATCAACGAACTCGAACAACGCATCCTGGACTCCATGCCGGCCATCGAGCGCTGGTTCCGCCTGGAGTGGATGGAGCACACGCCGCCTTTCTACAGCTCGGTCGACGTGCGCAACGCCGGCTTCAAGCTGGCCCCGGTGGACACCAACCTCTACCCCGGCGGTTGGAACAACCTCACGCCCGAGATGCTGCCGCTGGCGGTGCAGGCAGCCATGGCGGCCATCGAGAAGATCTGTCCTGAGGCGCGCAACCTGTTGCTGATTCCGGAAAACCACACGCGCAACACCTTCTACCTCAGCAACGTGGCGCAGCTGCGGCGCATCTTCCACATGGCCGGTCTGAACGTGCGTGTCGGTTCGATCAACCCGGAAATCAAGAAGTCCACCGTCATCGAGTTGCCCAACGGTGACACGGTCACGCTGGAGCCGGTGATCCGCAACAAGCGGCGCCTGGGCCTGAAGGACTTCGACCCCTGCACCATCCTGCTCAACAACGACCTGTCGGCCGGCGTCCCCGGCATCCTGGAAGACATCCACGAGCAGTACCTGTTGCCGCCGCTGCACGCCGGTTGGTCCACCCGGCGCAAGAGCAACCACTTCCAGAGCTATGAAGAAGTGGCCAAGCGCTTTGGCAAGCTGCTCGGCATCGATCCCTGGCTGATCAATCCCATGTTCGGCAAGTGCGGCGAGGTCAATTTCGCCGAAGGCACCGGCATGGAGTGCCTGACCAGCAACGTCGACGCGTTGCTGGCCAAGATCCGGCGCAAGTACAAGGAATACGGCATCAAGGAAAAGCCCTTCGTCGTCGTCAAGGCCGACAACGGCACCTATGGCATGGGCATCATGATGGTGCGCGACGCCAAGGAACTGGAAGCACTGAACCGCCGCACGCGCAACAAGATGAGCGTGATCAAGGACGGCCAGGAGGTCAACGACGTCATCATCCAGGAGGGCGTGCTGACTAACGAACGCATCAACGACGCCGTGGCCGAGCCGGTGGTCTACATGATGGACCGCTATGTGGTGGGCGGTTTCTACCGCGTGCACGCCGAGCGCGGCGTGGACGAGAACCTCAACGCGCCCGGCGCAGCCTTCGTGCCGCTGGCCTTTGCCGAGAGCACGCACCTGCCTCAGCCGGGCATCAAGCCCGGCGCCAGCGCGCCCAACCGCTTCTACATGTACGGCGTGATCGGTCG
>JAYRLJ010000395.1:0-1975 GCA_041905305.1 Hylemonella sp.
TCGCCTACTCGGGCCGCTGCCTGCTCTCGGGCTACTTCAACCGGCGCGACCCCAACCAGGGCACCTGCACCAACGCCTGCCGCTGGAACTACGCCACGCAAGAGGCCACCGCGGACCCCAACACCGGCGAGGCCATGGCGCAGCGCATGGAGGGCGACTTCAACTTCAACCAGGCCCAGGAGGAAGGCAACACCGCTTTTGCCTCGTGCGGCGGCGGTGAGCGCCACCCGCTGGCCGACAAGGTCTACCTGCTTGAAGAGAAGGAACGCCCCGGCCAGCTCATGCCCATCATGGAAGATGAGCACGGCACCTACATCATGAACAGCAAGGACCTGCGCGCCGTCGAGCACGTGCAGCGCCTGGCGGAGATCGGCGTCGATTCGCTCAAGATCGAGGGCCGCACCAAGAGCCAGTACTACGTCTCGCGCACGGCCCAGATCTACCGCCGCGCCATCGACGACGCCGTGGCCGGCCGCCCGTTCAACCCCGGGCTCATCACCGAGCTCGAAGGCCTGTCCAACCGCGGCTACACCGCCGGCTTCCTGGAACGCCGCCCCGCCAACGACTACCAGAACTACGAAACCGGCAGCTCCGAGGCCCGGCGCAGCCAGTTTGTCGGCGAGGTCAAGTCCGTGCAGAACGGCTGGGCCGAGGTGGAAACGAAAAACCGTTTCAATGTGGGCGACACGCTGGAAATCATCCACCCCCAGGGCAACCTGGTGCAGCTCACGCAGATGCGCGGCCTGGAGGGCGAGGAACTGCAGTTCGCCTCGGGCAGCCCGCTGCGCGTGCGCATTCCGCTGGAAGGCCCGGCGCAAGGGGCATTGATTGCACGTTTGCTATAGTTTTTATAGCTGCTTACGCTTATTTCAAGGGGCACCAGAAGGAAAACCCCCGCCAGCGGGGGTTTTCTAGGTACCTGACCTACCTCAAGCCGCCACGCCCTTGGCGACCTCGGCGTATTCCTCGATCTGGTCGAAGTTCATGTAGCGGTACACGCTGGCGGCATCCTTGCTGATGACACCCACCGCATCAAGGTACTCGGCCACCGTGGGGATACGGCCCAGCTTGGAGCACACCGCCGTCAACTCGGCTGAGCCCAGGAACACATTGGTGTTCTTGCCCAGGCGGTTGGGGAAGTTGCGGGTGGAGGTGGACATGACCGTGGCGCCCTCGTGCACCTGGGCCTGGTTGCCCATGCACAGCGAGCAGCCGGGCATTTCGGTGCGCGCACCGGCGGCGCCGAAGTTGGCATAGTGTCCTTCCTTCATCAGCTCGGCAGCGTCCATCTTGGTGGGAGGAGCCACCCACATCTTGACCGGGATGTCGCGTGCGCCGCCCAGCAGCTTGGCTGCGGCACGGAAGTGGCCGATGTTGGTCATGCACGAGCCGATGAAGGTCTCGTCGATCTTGGTGCCAGCCACTTCAGACAGGAACTTGGCGTCATCCGGGTCGTTGGGGCAGCAGACGATGGGTTCCTTGATGTCGGCCAGGTCGATTTCGATCACGGCGGCGTATTCGGCGTCCTTGTCGGCTTCGAGCAGGTCGGGCTTGGCCAGCCAGGCTTCGACCTTCTCGATGCGGCGCTGCAGGGTCTTGGCGTCCTGGTAACCGTTGGCGATCATGTTCTTCATCAGCACGATGTTGGAACGCAGGTATTCCTTGATCGGCTCGGGGTTGAGCTTGATGGTGCACCCGGCGGCAGAGCGCTCGGCTGATGCGTCGGACAGCTCAAACGCCTGCTCCACCTTCAGGTCGGGCAGACCTTCGATTTCCAGCACGCGGCCAGAGAACACGTTCTTCTTGCCGGCCTTGGCCACGGTCAGCAGACCGGCCTTGATGGCGTACAGGGGGATGGCATGCACCAGGTCACGCAGGGTGACGCCGGGCTGCATCTGGCCCTTGAAGCGCACCAGCACCGATTCGGGCATGTCCAGCGGCATCACGCCGGTGGCGGCGCCGAAGGCCACCAAGC
>JAYRLJ010000395.1:1985-2770 GCA_041905305.1 Hylemonella sp.
AGCCTGCGGGGAAGGACACGCCGATGGGGAAGCGGGTGTGGCTGTCGCCGCCGGTGCCGACGGTGTCGGGCAGCAGCAGGCGGTTCAGCCAGGAGTGGATCACGCCGTCACCGGGGCGCAGGGCCACGCCGCCACGGTTGGAGATGAAGGCGGGCAGTTCGCGGTGCATCTTGGCATCCACGGGCTTCGGATACGCGGCGGTGTGGCAGAAGGACTGCATCACCATGTCGGCGCTGAAGCCCAGGCAGGCCAGGTCTTTCAGCTCGTCGCGGGTCATGGGGCCGGTGGTGTCTTGCGAACCCACGGTGGTCATGCGCGGCTCGCAGTAGGTACCGGGGCGCACGCCCTGGCCTTCGGGCAGACCGCAGGCGCGGCCGACCATCTTCTGCGCCAGTGTGAAGCCCTTGCCGGTGTCCTTGGGTGCCTGGGGCAGGCGGAAGGCCGTGGAAGCGGCCAGGCCCAGGAATTCGCGGGCCTTGGCGGTGAGGCTGCGACCGATGATCAGGTTGATACGGCCACCGGCACGCACTTCGTCCAGCAGCACCTGGCTCTTGAGCGCGAACTCGGCCACGGTTTCGCCGTTCTTCAGGATCTTGCCGTCGTAGGGCAGCACGTCGATGACGTCGCCCATTTCCAGCTTGGACACGTCCACTTCGATCGGCAGGGAGCCGGAATCTTCCTGGGTGTTGAAGAAGATGGGGGCGATCTTGCCGCCCAGGGTCACGCCGCCAAAGCGCTTGTTCGGCACGAACGGGATGTCCTGGCCGGTGGCCCAGATCACGGAG
>JAYRLJ010000396.1:0-2766 GCA_041905305.1 Hylemonella sp.
ATGGTCAAAGCCAAGGGAGGCAAGGTGAAGGTGAACCTGGCGCGCGACAGGCGCCTGCTGCCAGGGGAGCACGAGAAGATCGTGGCGGTGCTGTCGGGCTATGAGCGGCCGGATCGCGCGCGCGGCCTCGAACTCAAGGGCGGCGATGCGTTGCTGACCTTGTACCTGCTGATCCTGAACACGGGACTACGGCTCAGGGAGGCGTACACCCTGACCAGGGGCCAGATTGACATGGAGAACAAGGTGATCCATGCCAGGGAGACCAAGCAATGGCGTGGGAAGATTTCTTATCGGGATGTCCCGATGCGCCCCGAAGTGCATCAGGCGCTTTCCTCGTACTTTGCATCGCGGCCGCCGTTTGAACCCGACGCGCACATCTTTCCGTTCCTCCACGAAGAAGGGATCGAGGAAGGGAAAAGGGGCTTGGTGCGTACCAGTCAACGGCTGTCATTCCGTTTCAGGATCGCTTTCGAGTACATGGACATCGTTGGCCTCCATGAACACGACCTGAGACACGAAGCGACGTGCCGGTGGCTGGAGCTGAAAGACAAAGACGGGCGCGACTTGTTCCGTCTGGAGGAACTGAACAGGATCATGGGATGGAAGCCGGGCTCGGTGATGGCCCAACGCTACGCCAGCTTCAGGGGCGTGGACCTTGCGCAAAGGCTTTGGCCGGCACCGGCACCGGCAGCGGTGGAGGCGTCTGCCGCCGCGCCCTAAGCGGGATGTCCAGGCGCGGGACCGACTTTCTTGCGTTGAGGTCCTGGCGCCGCTCTTCCGCCTCTTTCCGGGCGCGCTCGGCGATGTAGGCCAGCAGGTCGGCTTTCACGTAGATCCAGCCGCGACCGAATTTCATCCCAGGTAGCTCGCCGCTTCGGGTCAGTTCTTCTATTCGTTGCTCGGTGCAGTGCAGCAGGTCGGCGCACTGTTCGGCGTTGATCGTTTCGGCGGTCATGCCGCACCGCCTTTCTGATGGTGCTCGCGGCTCTCGCGCACATCGAAAACCACGAAGCTGTTGCCCACCCAAGTCCCGTTTTTTACTTTGTGGCGCACTGCGTTTTCGCTGTTGTCGGTGACTTCGGCGAAACGCTCGATCGGCACCCACTGGTTTGCATTGCTCATGGAGTCCTCCCGACATGACTGCCATGGCGGGGACAGTCGAATCGATATGGAGAAATTCTCACAAAGGATCAGCGCGGGTGAAACCTGTCCAGGCATAGGTGGGCGTAGGTGGGCGTGAAGAGAACGCCCTATGTCCTGGCAACCGGCATCTGGATTTCGGAGAAGAGGCCTGGGCGAGCAGGCGTGGCTCACCCGGCGTTCAGAATCTCAATGAGCTGATCGGCGCCTTTGGGTTACGGCCCATGCCGAGATTTGGCCGGTTCGGCTCCAACGCTTCAACATGCGTTCAGTTATTTCAGTGCCTTGTCTGAATCGGACGGCTTGGCAGATGCCAATGGAGACTTGCGCTTGGCATCCACTCGCCTGAATCCGCGGTCCCCGGCCATGAACGCCTCCAACATGTGCGGAATCAGCGTCACCGCATCGACCGTTTCGCCATAGGTCTGCGCATGCAGCGCAGCGTAGTGATCGAGGTCGGCCTTGAGGCTGGTCGGGCATGTGAAGGTCAGCTTGACGCTCTCGGTCTTTGGCAGCGGCCCCAGCCGCAGCTTGCGTGTCGTGCTCATCGCGAAGTCCCCCGATTGAAGAACAGCGGTTGATACGGCCGCAGCACCAGATCTCGGTTGACGATGATGCGCACCGGCAGGCCCGGCCTCTCGGTCAGCGTCGGCTGGATGTTGAGGTTGCGCCGCGTCATCTCCTGTCCGACCTGGTTCACGCTGTCCTGTAGGCTGTCGCGCCCGGCAATGACGACTCGATCGCCATTCTGGCGGCTTTCCGGTGCGGCCAGCTCGGCACCAATCCCCAGCAGCGTCGTCAGCGCAGCGCCCGCGAAGATGCGGTCCCAATGCCAATCGACGCCATCCTCCAGACCGGCGTAGCCAGCCGGGTCGGTGCCCGCCAGGTTGTCCAGCGTTAGCGAGGACGTGTCGGGCAGGATGATCCGGTTCCACACCACCTGCACCCGGCTCTGCCCATAGCTCACTTGGCTGTTGTAGCGGCCAAGGATGCGCGATCCCTGCGGGATCAGCATGAACCTGCCGGTGGCCGTGTCGTAGATCGGCTCCGTCACCGTGGCGATCACGTCGCCCGGCAGGTCGGACTTGATGCCCGTGACCAGCGCGCCCGCGATCACCGTGCCAGCCATGACCTGATACGGCGAAGCCGGCATTTTCAGATTCCCGGAATTGCGGGTTTCCGTGGAACCGGCTTTCAGGAACGCCTCTTTCTGGTCTTGCCGGTTCTGCGCGGCGGTCGGGTCGGGAGGCTGGGCGGCCGTCGGGTCGAAGCCCGACAGGGCAGACGCCGGAGTGGCTGTGGCCACCTGCGTCGGTGCAGCAGCAGCGCGCTGACCGCCCGAACGAAAGAACACCGACGAGCCTGCCGCCGCCTCCGCTTCCTTGCGCTGTGCGTCGCGCTCGGCGGTGGCCGGGTCGTGGCCGGGCGGCGTGTAGGTGGGCACCATGGGCTGCTGCGACTTCACGATGGCCGGCCCCAGGTCGCCCGGCAGCGGCGGCCCCAGTTCCGGTATCTGTGGTGGCAGCTTCGAGTAGTCGGTTGGCAGCTTGTCGAGTCCTTCGGAGCGGGAGACGCGATCCACGTTGTAAAGCTCTGTCTGTTCGTTCGCTCCGCGCTTGCGCGGTT
>JAYRLJ010000397.1:0-2754 GCA_041905305.1 Hylemonella sp.
CTGCACGGTGCAGCTGAACAAGGAACCGATCATCGAGTACATCAACAGCAACATCGTGCTGCTGAAGAACATGATTGCCAACGGCTACCATGACGAGCGCACCATTGCCCGCCGCATCAAGGCCATGGAAGCCTGGCTGGCCAAGCCGGAGTTGCTGACGGCTGACAAGGACGCCGAGTACGCCGCCGTGATCGAGATCGACCTGGCCGAGATCACCGAGCCCATCGTCTGCTGCCCGAACGACCCGGACGACGCCAAGACCCTGTCCGACGTGGCCGGCGCCACCATCGACGAGGTCTTCATCGGCTCCTGCATGACCAACATCGGCCACTTCCGTGCCGCCTCCAAGCTGCTCGAAGGCAAGAAGGACATCCCGGTCAAGCTCTGGCTGGCACCGCCGACCAAGATGGACCAGCACCAGCTGACCGAGGAAGGCCACTACGGTGTCTTCGGCGCCGCCGGTGCCCGCATGGAAATGCCGGGCTGCTCGCTGTGCATGGGCAACCAGGCACAGGTGAAGGAGGGCGCGACCGTGATGTCCACCAGCACGCGCAACTTCCCCAACCGTCTGGGCAAGAACACCAACGTGTACCTGGGTTCCGCCGAACTGGCGGCCATCTGCTCCAAGCTCGGCCGTATCCCGAGCAAGCAGGAGTACCTGGCCGACATCGGCGTCATCAACGCCAACGGCGACAAGATCTACAAGTACATGAACTTCGACCAGATCGAGGAGTACAAGGACGTGGCGGCCAAGGTGGCGGCCTGACCTGCACGCTCCCCTGACCGGGCGCGCTTGTGGCCCGGTTTTTCAAAGCCCCCGGCTCGCGCTGCGGGGCTTTTTCTTTGCCATTCGATAATCCGGGCCATGAATGCCATCACTTCTCTGCCCTGGTCTGTGCAAACCGTGCTGCTGCTGATCGGCAGCAATGTCTTCATGACCTTCGCCTGGTACGGGCATCTGAAAAACCTGGCCACCGCGCCGTGGTACATCGCGGCCCTGGTCAGCTGGGGCATCGCGCTGTTCGAGTACCTGTTGCAGGTGCCGGCCAACCGCATCGGCTTCCAGCAGGCCGGCCTGACCGTGGGGCAGCTCAAGATCATGCAGGAGGTGATCACCCTCAGCGTGTTCCTGCCCTTTGCCATGCTCTACATGAAGGAGCCGTTCAAGCTCGACTACGTTTGGGCGGCGCTGTGCATGGTGGGCGCGGTCTACTTCATCTTCCGCAGTGCTTAGGGACGGCGCCGTCAGGTGCGGCGGTTACACTTCACCCCGTTTTGTGTCATTTGCATGACGGTTCAAGCTTCAGGAGAAATACATGCTGTTTGGGAAACTGATGCCGCGCGACGGCAACTTCTTCGAGATGTTCAATCAGCATGCGGACCGCATCGTGGAGGCCGCACGCGCCTTTTCCCTGCTGGTCGAGCACTACAGCGACCCCGATCTGCGCGAGCAGCACAACCGTGACGTGGACGCCGCCGAGCAGGCCGCCGACCGCATCACGCACGAGGTCAACAAGGCGCTGCACAAGACCTTCATCACCCCGATCGACCGTGAGCAGATCCACGGCCTGATCAACACCATGGACGACGTGGCCGACCTGATCCAGGACGCCGCCGAGACCATGGCGCTGTACGACGTGCGCCACATGACGCAGGAGATCGTTCGCCTGACCGAACTCAGCGTGAAGTGCTGTGAGCGCGTCAAGGACGCGGTCTACCTGCTGGACAACATCGGCGACAGCAAGACCGCCGAGGCGGCGCTCAAGACCTGCGAGGAGATCGACCGCCTGGAGTCCGATGCCGACCGTGTGATGCGCACCGCCATGAGCAAGCTGTTCCGTGAGGAGCCCGATGTGCGCGAGGTGATCAAGCTCAAGGCCATCTACGAACTGCTGGAGACCGTGACCGACAAGTGCGAAGACGTGGCCAACCAGATCGAGGGCATCGTCCTCGAGAACGCCTGAGCGAGTACGGTCTGCCATGGAGAACATTCCGCAAACCGCCCTCTGGGTGATCATCCTGCTGGTGGCGCTGGCCTTGGCGTTCGACTTCATGAACGGTTTCCATGACGCTGCCAATTCGATTGCCACCGTGGTGTCCACCGGTGTGCTGCGTCCGGGCCAGGCGGTGCTGTTTGCCGCCTTCTTCAATTTCGTTGCCATCTTCATCTTCCACCTCAGTGTGGCCGCGACGGTGGGCAAGGGCATCGTGCAACCGGGGGTGGTCGATACGAATGTCGTGTTCGGCGCGCTGGTGGGTGCCATCAGCTGGAACCTCATCACCTGGTACTACGGCATTCCCAGCAGCTCGTCTCACGCCCTCATCGGCGGCATCGTCGGCGCCGTGATCGGCAAGGCCGGCACCGACGCGCTGCTGTCGGCCGGCATTCTGAAGACCGTGGTGTTCATCTTCGTCTCGCCCTTTCTCGGCTTCCTGCTGGGTTCGCTGATGATGCTGCTGGTGGCCTGGGTGTTCCGCCGCACGACGCCGTCGCGTGTGGACGGCTGGTTCCGCCGCCTGCAGCTGGTGTCGGCCGGGGCCTACAGCTTGGGTCATGGCGGCAATGACGCGCAGAAGACCATCGGCATCATCTGGATGCTGCTGGTGGCCACCGGCTACATGACCTCGGTGGACAAGGCGCCGCCGGGTTGGGTCGTGGTGGCCTGTTACCTGGCCATCGGCATGGGCACCATGTTCGGTGGCTGGCGCATCGTCAAGACCATGGGGCAGAAGATCACCAAGCTCAAGCCGGTG